>NZ_RZSV01000113.1:0-17488 GCF_004023205.1 Mesorhizobium sp. M1A.F.Ca.IN.020.03.2.1
TCTCCGGCGGCCAGCGTCCAACTTTCGTCGCTTGGCGACGAGGAAAAGCTTACGGCTGCAACGGCCGAAATCGTCTCCTGGCTGGAGCGACAGGATTTTACCGGCGCGGACAAGACAATACTCGATATCGGCTCCGGCATCGGCCGCTTCGAATGCGCGCTCCACGCCAGAGCGAAGCATATCGTCGGCATCGATATCTCCCCCAGGATGGTTGCCGTCGCGCGCCGACGCTGCGCCGGTCTTGGCAATGTTGAATTCCGCCGGACCTCCGGCCTCGACCTTGGCGAATTCGTCAATGCGGGTTTTGATGGCGTGCTGGCGGTCGACAGCTTCCCTTACCTGGTACTTGCCGGCGTCGCCGAGCGGCACTTTATCGAAGTGGCGCGCGTGTTGCGGCCAGGAGGGATGGCGGCAATCCTCAATTATTCATATCGGATGTCGCCCGCCGCCGATTCCTCCGACATCGGCCATCTCGCCCGAATATGCGCCATGGACGTCCTCATCGATGGCGAGATGCCTTTCCGTCGATGGGACGGCACCGCCTTTCTTATTCGTCGTACCGGCGGAACATAACCGACGGACCGAAGTTCGGGCCCCAAACCACTTGCGCAGAAGCTGGAAGACCCAGGAGAAGAAGATGGCGTCCGGCGGTAAGAAACACATGGGACGCGGCAGTCAGGGCAAAGGTGCCGGGACCGGAGCGAAGACGACGGTTCCGAAAGACATGATTGGCGAAAATGACGTCCTGTCGAACCGGGATAAGAAGCAGCATACAAAAGAACGCGGCCTCGACAGCAATCGGATCAAGTCCGATCAGTATCAAGACCACGCGGCAAACCGGATTCCGGAAGACTGATCTTGCGGGGACTATCGCAAGACTTTGCCGGCTCGGAACGGATCAGTTCAGGCAAAGGGTTTTCGCTCCGCCACGATCTGCTGCGGGGCTGAAGCTGATCGGCGGCTGGAAGCGCCTTGCAAACTCCGGCCGTGTATGGTCTCAAGTGAATCTAGAAGGGGCCACATTTGCTAAGAGAATGCCATGTCTCGTCCGAGCCAGCGCGATCCCGTCAGCCAGGCAAGCCTGGGCATAGACCAAGAGATCGCGTCGTTGTTGACCGCCATTGAGCAGGAAAAAGTTCCTGATCGCCTGGCTAAGCTCGCGATCGAGTTGCAGAATGCGCTGATCGAGAAGCGCCGGTGCAAAAAGGAGAACTGACGACAAGCCTCATCGATGCCTGTCAGCGCTTCTGTCCCAGTGATCTTCCGCGAGATGGTCGTGTCTTTCGACCAGCGCTTGCGATGAGCTTTCATCAAGGAATTCCAGGACGCTTGCACGCGCGCGGTTGAGACGGCTTTTAACGGTCCCGACCGCGCAATCGCATATCTCCGCGGTTTCTTCGTAGCTGACGCCCAGCACACCGATCAGCGTCAGTACCTCGCGCTGATGTATCGGAAGCTTCTGGATGGCGCGGTAGACCTCCTTGGTCCGAACGGACCAGTCCTGCGAGGCTTCCGAAATCGGCCGGCTGGAGGCGCAGTCAAGCAAACCGGGCGCTTCCCTAGCTGCCGCCTTGACCCGCGTGTAATGCGTATTGCGCATGATGGTGAAAAGCCAGGACTTCAATCGCGTCCCCGGCTCGAACTTGTCCAAATTCGCAAGCCCCTTGGTCAGGGTCTCCTGCACCAAATCGTCGGCATCATCGGGCAAGCGGCAAAAAGTGCGCGCAAAAGCACGCAAGGCAGGAATGAGGTCAACGACAGCGACCTCGCCCGGTACGCAGTCAGGCACGGCATGGCCTTTGGGTAACACGGTTCTCACCCCAGCAGAGAGAGTTGATGGGCATTGATTAGGGAGAATGCGTGACGATGATGATCGTTCCTGTTGTAAGCGAACTTGCTTGAACGCCTTCGCCAACCCCCGGCGTCGCCGTTCGAGTTAGAGGAACGAACTCGCCAATCCCCCCGAGGCCGCAAAGATCACCACGGTCGTGGTGCCCCCCAGGATGTTGGTGCTTCGGCTATTGACCTGGTCGCTCGCGATCCTGCGACCGTTCGTCAGCCAACGGATCAACAGCAGCGGAGAGTGGAAAAGTCCTCCACGATGCCAGACGGGACCAATGCCTGCATTGGATGTTGCGAACGCTTGCAAGAAGCCGATTGCCAAAGGCGAGGCGCCCCGAAGCCTCAGTGCTTATGCGCGCCAAATCGGGCGACCGCCTCGATCAGCACTTTGGAGTCTACTGGCTTCGACAGTCTCGGCGAATCCCGGAACTGATCGGGAAAGACCGTTGCGCTGTCATAGCCGGTGAGGAAGAGGAAAGGAACGTGGCGCGCTGCGAGGTGCTCGGCAAGCGGGAAACTGCGTTCGCCATGCAGGTTCACGTCGAGCACCGCCCCATCGAGTTCGACGCCATCGATCTGCTCGAGCGCCTGTTGAACCGAGGGCGCGGGCCCCACCACATGGCAGCCCGCATCGGTCAGTTCGTCGGAGAGGTCGAGCGCAACCAGGAAAGCGTCCTCGACGACGAGGATCCGCAGGCCCGATAATGGAGCGCTCTTGTTCATGCGTAGCCGGGCAGCGGCTCGAAGGCTTCGGTTCGGGCAAGGGGGATTTCAAGCAGGCACTCCAGGCCGGTGGGCCGGAAGTTCAATTCGACACTCCCCCTCAGCTCGTACTCCAAACTCTGCTGGATGAAAGTGGTTCCAAAATTTCTGCGGGATGGCTCTTCCACGGCCGGACCGCCGAGTTCCTTCCAGCTGATCGAAAGCATGCCCGGCTTCACCACGTTCCAGGAGACCTCGATGCGTCCGGTCTCGACGGAAAGCGCCCCATATTTGGCAGCGTTGCTGGCAAGCTCGAAGAAGACCATGCCGAGCGCCGCCGCCGTTGCCGCATCGAGATGAAACGGCGGCCCATGCAGGACCAGGTTCTGCCGTTCTGTGCTGTTGTAGGGAGAAAATGTCGCCCTGAGCAGCTGCTCGAGGTCGGCGTCGCCCCAATTATGGGAAGACAGGACCTCATGCGTGCGGGCCATCGCGTGCAGTCGCTCATGGAATGATGTCGCGAATTCCCCCATTGAGCTTGACGAGCGGATCATGCGCGAGGTCAGTGCGGTGATCGTGGCTAGGATGTTCTTCACACGATGCTGCAGCTCGTGCAGCAGCCTCTCCTGAGCGCGCTCGGCCTCCTTATGGTTCGAGACATCGACCAGGGCCGCAATAGCGCCCCGAACCCTGCCGGACTCGTCAAACAGCGGATTGGCCGACATCATCACGTCGATGCTTGAGCCGTCCGCCTGGGCGATTCGGGCTTCGTAGCCGGGGACGGGCTTGCCCGTTCGCATCGCCTTCTGCAGCGGCTGCTCGTGCGTTTCCACCACGGAGCCGTTCACCATCAGCGGCAGGACCGCCGGCACAGTGCTGAGCTTGCCGTCCGCGGCGCGCCGGCCGGCGAGCTCGGCGGCGCGGCGATTGGCGCGGATGGCATCGCCGTCGCCGTCCTCGGCGATGAAGATGCCGACAGGCACAAGGTCCAGAACAGTCTCCAGGCTTTCGAGGCGGTTGCGCAGGTCGTGCGACAGCGCGCCGATCTTTTCCTCCGCCTGCGCGATCTGGGTAATGTCGACGAAGGTGACGACGACGCCGGCGATGACATTGTCGACGGTACGATAGGGCATCACGCGCATGATGTATCGCTTGGCGCTTTCAATGACTTCCACCTGCCTTTCTATCGTCCCCAGCCGCTGCAGCACCTGCTCCATGTCTGCCTGCAGCCGGTCCGCGGCAAAGCGCGGCCGCACATGCGCGAGCGGCCGGCCGACATCGCTTTCGACCAGCCTGAACAGGTCCCGCGCCGTCGGCGTGAAGTTCTTGACGCAAAGATCGCGGTCGAGGAACACGGTCGCGATCTGCGTGCTCTCGAGCAGGTTGGACATGTCGTTGTTGGCGCGGCTGAGCTCGTCGACGCGGACGTTGAGCTCGGCATTGACGGTCTGCAGTTCCTCGTTGATCGATTGCAGCTCCTCCTTGGAGGTCTCCAACTCCTCGTTGGACGATTGCAGCTCCTCGTTGATAGAGGACAGTTCTTCGTTAGAGGATTTCAACTCCTCGTTGGAGGATTCTAGCTCCTCCGTCGTGATCTGCAGCCGTTCCCTGGTTTCCCGCAGCTCCTTTTCGAGCTGACTGACATTGGCGCTTTCGACATCGTCGGTCGTCTGGACAGGCTCATCCTCTGCCTCCGCCTTTATCCCGCCGATATCGCGGAAGACCAGCATGTAGAGCGGATCCGAATTGCCGTCGACCGGCAGCGGCTGCACGGCGAGGCTGATCGTCTGGCGTCCGCCATTGGTGCCGATGCTGATCTTGTTCTGCACCGCCATCTGTCCGGTGCTGACTGCCTTGTGAAGGGCAGCGCGCAGATCCATGCGCAGCCCGCGACGGGCCATGGAGAAGACGTTGTGGTCGGGCGCGCCGGCGGCAAGTTCCAGATATTTGCCTGTCCCGCCCGAGCTGTGCATCAATTCGCCGGCGGCGTTGACGACCACGTAGGCCGGAGCATAGCGCTCGACCAGGAAGCGTTCGGCAACTTCTTGCAGGGTTCCTGTCGTTGCCCGCGGGCGCGTGCTGGGAACAGCCTGCCTGGCGGCGGCGGCAAGTGGGAATTCCGGCAGGCGTTGCGCGGCGACCTCACTGCGCTTCTGGAAGATGCGGGTCGCCTTGTCGATGGTCGAGAACAGGCGCGCATGGCGCGTAACGTTCTCGGACGAGCCGAGGAAGAGATAGCCGTTATTGCGCAACGCATAATGGAAGATCGGGATGATCTTCTCCTGCAGCTCCGGCCCCATATAGATCAAGAGGTTGCGGCAGGCGATGAGGTCCAGCTTGGAAAACGGCGGGTCGCGCAACAGATTGTGCGCCGAGAACAGGCAGGCTTCCCGCAACTCGGCGGAAACACGATATGTGCCGTCCTCGCGCGAGAAGAATTCCTTCAGGCGCTTCGGCGTGATGTCGCTTGCGACGGTCGCCGGATAGCGGCCGGCGCGCGCCACTTCCAGCGCACGCTCGTCGATGTCGGTGGCGAAGATCTGCAGGTTGGGAGAAGCGGCGCCCCGCGGCGCGTTCTCCTTCAAAAGCATGGCGATCGAATAGGCTTCCTCTCCGGTGGCGCAGCCGGGCACCCAGGCCCTGATCGTCTCGTCCGGCTTGCGGCCCCCGAAAAGCTTCGGAATAACCAAGCTCTCTAGCGCATCGAAAGCCTGCGGGTCCCGGAAGAAGCTGGTCACGCCGATGAGCAGGTCCTGGAACAGAAGGTCGACCTGCTGCGGCTCGTCGCGCAGCCGCTCGTAGAAAGCCGTGGGATCGTCGACCTGCAGCACCTGCATGCGGCGTTGGATGCGCCGCAGGATGGTGTTGTCCTTGTAGCCGCTGAAATCATGGCCCGTGCGCGTACGCAACAGCCCCGTGATCCGCGAAAGCTGTTCGCCCACTTCGCGCTTGCGGCGGTCGCGTTCGCTTTCATCGCGGTTGGCGTGGCTGAAATAGCCGACGAGCTTCGCAGCCATCTCCTCGGCCGGCAGCACCATGTCAACCAGGCCGCTCTGCACGGCGCTGCGCATCATGCCATCATATTCGGCGCTCTGCTGCGCCAGCGTTAGGCCGCCATGTTCCTTTATTGCCCTGAGCCCGATCGTGCCGTCGCTGCCGGTTCCGGAAAGGATCAGCCCGGCCGCATCCTCCCCTTGATCCTGTGCCAGGGACGTGAAGAAATCGTCGATCGGCGTCCGCTTCGCGCGCGTGGCGGCCATCTTGGCCATGTTGAAACGCTGTCCCCGGATGGTCACCGAGACGCCCGGCGGGATGACGTAGATGTTGTTCGGCTCGACTTCCGCGCCTTCGACCGCGGTCTGCGTTTCGATCGCGGTGGAGCGCTGGATGATGCTCGCGAGCACACTCTCATGCTCGGCATCGAGGTGTTGGATCACGACATAGGCAAAGCCGCTGTCGGCCGGCACTTCCGGAAAGAACTTCTGCAACGCCGCGATGCCGCCGGCCGATGCGCCGATGCCGATGACAGGGAACAGCGCGGGCTCTCTCTCATCCTGGCGCGGGCTAGTCCGTGCCTTCCTTGTGCTTGCCTTCCTCGCCGCCTGCGCCATTGCCTGTTACCTGTGTCCGCCTGCTTTCCAGGATGCGCTCGATGACGGAGGCATCCGCTTCGTATTCCCTCGCCCGCTTGCCGAACTCGCTGGCGAGTTGGGAGCGATGTCGCGTCTTCTCCCGCTCCGCCATGCGCCGGGCAAACTCCGCCCGCTGCTGATGCGACCGCAGCAGGCTCCACAGGATCTCGTCCGCCTCGATCGCCTGCGCCTCCATGACCGCGTCTGCGGTGAAGGCATGCCCGGTATGGCACCGATAACGCAGCATGTCACCGTCTTCGATCTCCCACAGCGGCCCGTGGCATTCCGGGCATGTAAACACCGACAGTTCGCCAAGTCGATCTTCGTCTTTCATGGTCGAATGCTCCTGTGCCGCGATTGCGGCCTCCAGCCTGACCGTCGGTGGGGCCGGCAACGTTTCTCCGGCCGGCTCGGCCGCCAGCTTGCCCAGCAAGCCGCCGAGTTTGGCGGCGGGTTCGCAATGATCGATGTCGACATAACGCAGCGCGCTTTCCACCATGGAAGGCACCAGCGCGTCCTTGGGATGCTGGACCACCGCGAGGCCGCCGACCGCCTTGATTGCCCTCAGGCCGGCGGTGCCGTCGGAAAGCGCGCCCGACAGCAGCACGCCGACGACGCTTGCGCCGAAGCTCAGCGCCGCCGAGCGGAACAGCGGGTCTACCGCCGGCCGCGCGAGGTTTTCGCGCGGGCCGCGGCGCAGCATCATGTGATCGTCATGCAGAAGAAGATGGAAGCCGGGCGGCGCGACATAGATGTTTCCCATCTTGAAGGACTCGCCGTTCTTGGCGCCGGAGGCTTTCAGCGCTCCCGCACGGTCGAGGATTTCCGGCAGATAGCTGACCTGGCCGACATGGACCACGACGAACACGGCCGCCGGTAGATCGGCAGGCAGGTCGCTCACGATCGCTTTCAGGGGCTCAACCCCGCCAGCGGACGCCCCGATGACGATGATGGAGCGGTTGCGCGCCTTAGCTTGCCGCGAGCTTGTCTCGGCCTCGCGGGCAGGTGAGATCCGGTTTCGAAAGTCGGCCATGGCTCCCCTATCAGGTCGCCCCCAGCCCATAACACAATGGCCGAAGGCAGGACTCTGTTCCATGAGCCGCGCACGCAACCAACGCAACGATCACCGGGACCGCAACAGCACGAACGGGTCTCGGCCGAACATGGGGCGATGGGCTGCCGGCCTTGCTTCCCTCAGGCCTGCGCAAGGACCGGTCGCCTGCCCGGCTGTCAATCGAGCCCAGCGGAACTTTCCATGCCCCTCGCCCCGCCAGATTTGAAGGAACCAATAGCGCCGAGCATTTGTTTTCTCAGTTCAGGTTCGGCGGGTGGGCTCCGCAACAAAGGGAGATAGCCATGAAGGTCGGCAGTTGCATGACAAAGGACGTTGCCGTCGCGAATCCCGAACAGTCGATCCGCGAGGTGGCGCTGATGATGGGCAAGCTCGACGCCGGCGTCGTGCCTGTCGGTGAAAATGACCGGCTGGTGGGGATGATCACCGACCGGGACATGGTCATCCGCGGGATAGCGCTGGGCAAAGGTCCCGATACCAGGGTGCGCGATGTCATGAGCCAAGAGGTAAGATATTGCTTCGATGACGAAGACGTCGATCATGTTCTTGCTAACATGGGAGACTTGCAGGTGCGGCGGCTCCCGGTTCTGAACCGAGACAAACGGCTCGTTGGCATCATCTCCCTTGGAGACCTCGCAAGAAAGGGTGAGACACGGGAGGCGGGAGAGGCTTTGAGCGGCATTTCGGCGCCGGGCGGTGTTCATTCGCAGACCGCCCATTGATGACAACGACGACATCGGGGTCTGTTTGATCGTCGGTTGACGCCCGCCGGGCGTGACTGGGTTGCGGCGGCCACATCGCGGCTTCGCAACCTGATCACGTCCTGCGGACCGACAGGTGGCGACGATCCCTCTCAGGTTGTCAGCCTAAGCCAACGCTGTCTGGCCCAACGCCTGATCTCTTTAGGCAGAGGGTCGCGCGCAGTGTTGCGTTCTCCGGCGTTGCTTGACCGTCACCTCTCCGTCTTTCCGACCTCCGGCTTCATAACCCGCCTGAGGTCGGCCCGGCTTCCGCTGCTCACCGAATAGGCGCGCGTGATTTCGGCGCCGAACAGAAAGATTTGAGCCGAGTAATAGACCCATAGCAGCACCACCATCAGCGCGCCGGCGGCGCCATAGGAAGTGGCGATCGAACTGCTGCCGATGTACCAGCCGATCAGCGACTTGCCGATGGTGAAGAGAAGCGCGGTGACCAGCGCACCGACAGCGACATCGCGCCATTTGAGACTGCGGTCCGGCAGGACCTTGTAAATCGCCGCGAAGAGCAGCGCGATCAACGCGAACGAAACGATCGTATTGATCGAACTCACAATCAGTTCGCCGAACGGCAGGTGTTGGTTGATGACATCGGCCAACAGCGAGATGGCCGTGCTCGCCGCGAGCGACACGAGCAGCATGAAGCCGAGCGCGGCGACGAGACCAAGGCTCGCCGCCCTCGCCCGCACCAAACGCGAGAGCGACATGGCCCTTGGCTCGACCTTCCAGATCTCATTCAGCGACTGCTGCATCTCGCCAAAGACGCCGGAGGCTGTGATCAGGAGCGTCACCAGCCCGATAATGGTGGCAAGCGCGCCGGACCAGGGACGCGAAGCGGTCTCGATCGTCGCCTTCAAGAGGTCGGCGCTCTGCGGACCCATCACGCCCGATATCTGGGCCGAGAGCGCGAGCTGGGCGGCGTCCTTGCCGACGACGAGACCTGCGACCGCCACAACGATCAGAAGGATCGGCGCAAGAGAGGTGGTGGCATAGAAGGCAATCGCCGCCCCATGGCTCAGCGCGTTGTCATCCATATAACCGCTGACGCTTTCTTTCAGCAGAAGCCAGGCCTCCTGAAGCCAGCCGGTCCTTGATTTCCCGTCCTTTGCCATGCGCTCGACACCGAACTGAAGCGGGCCGGGTGGGACAAGAGCTCGACTGCCTTTTCGTTGGCCAGGATGTGAAGCCGGAAAAACCACCCTGTTCTCTTTGCCACCAGGTCCGGCTGACGCGGCCCGCAGAGGTCAATGACGCCGCGGGCGGGAGGTTCCGATCTATTCGCTTGCGGGGTCTTTTGGACATCGCGCTGGGCCTTCACGCCGCCGATGCCGTCGTGAACGCGACTGCGCGATCAGATCGAAGCTGGCGCTCGTTGAAGGCTAAAAGAATGCCCGGCCGAAACCGGGCAGGAGACTTTGTAGGAGCCGATGATCGGACATCCGGCCTCGCTAATGTATTCGCACCTTATGACGGACTCATGAAGGCCGCCATCCTCCAGGAACAAACCCCGGATTGGCGCGTATTGGCTGAACAGCCGGGTCCAGATGGGGGCACAATGTCAACTCGCAAGAAGCGCCACACCCAAAATGCATTCTCGCTTTGTGGAGACCTGATGTTGGCACCCGCTGTTGTCGCCATGCGCCTTCCGCTGATTGCTTTGGATGCAAGCAGCCGTGCCCCGAAAGGGATTGAGGCGATGCTTGCGGTTAACGAGAAGGCGCTCGCCTTCGCCGAAGGCATGGCGGCTGCACAATTGGTGATCTTAAGATCGGCTTTAAGGTTTTGGCCTGAAGTTCTATCCGGCCGGAGCCCGTCTTTTCTAAGCGGCGGTGCTCTGAAGGAGTCCATGGTCGCAGCACTCAAACCTGCCGGCCGCCGGGTCCGAACAAATTTCAACCGGCTCTCCAAACTGGGCTGATTGGGGCCAGATTGATGTTTGGGCCGAAGCGGTCGCGGACCGCCGGCAATCGAGCATGACGAGGCAGTCGAGGCAGCCGGCCGTGGCACACATGCCCGCGTCGATCGGCGCTTGTCCAGCCGCCATGTGGCGATTGAAGGCGAGCTCGGCCTTTTGGCTGAATTTGATTTATTAGTAGATGCGCATATACTCGTTTGCCGGCATCGTGTTCCCTAAGCCCCTGCCGGTCAAGGCCCGGTGGCCACCCCATAGCCACCCAAGGCTACCGGGCCACCTGCCCCGTCCTCTAGGCGCCCAAGGCTGCCCTGCAATCGCTCGCTATGGGCCAGCGAAATGGAAGACCCGGAACAACCCTCGTCGCTCCAAGTTCGGGTCGCTGTTTGGAGCGATCATGAAGACATACCGAGTTGAAGAGATGGCTGGCGACCAGGTGGTGGCTTATCACGTTGCCAATGCCCGTGCCCCTTGGGAGGCTGCTCAGAAAGTTACCGGCAAAGACGTCCTGGCGAGACGGGATGAACATTTCTGGGTGCGGGTGACCGATGAAGGAAACCGCGCAATTTATAAATATGCATTCAGGCTTGACGCACCGGACTGCCTTTGAGGCTCCGTCCGGTCGGGCCTGGGAAAGGGAGGCGGCGCATTCGGGTCCGGGCAATCGACGCTTGGCACCTTTCCGCAGGGTGATGCGGGATCATCGCCGGCATCAGCATACCGCTCTACGAGTTTTGCAAACCCGTAGGCGAAGGCGGCGAGAAGCGCCAGGACAACCGCTATTCGAACGGCCATTGGAGATTATACCCCGGTCGGCCTGCGGATAGTAATCACTACTGCTATCCCGGCGAGCCGCCGGCGAAGCTGAATTAGCCGGATCAGCAGAAGAGCCCGCCGCACCTCCTCCGCGGGCGGGCTCTTTGCGTCGGGGTCAACCCGACCAAGGCGCGCTCGACCGTCTCTGTTTGCCGGGAGCTGCGCCCAGAAAGCGAACTGCAGCGGCACAGAATTGTTCCAAGACAGACAAGAGAGCCCGCTCGCCTGAGGTCGAACGGGCTACGCCTCCGCGCGGCGCGGTGAACCTCGGCCGGAGACACACGCCGCGCGACCCAACCGGGACGATTGGCAGAATGATCGCTTCCGCCGATGCGACAGAAGTCCGAGAGGCTGACGCTTTGGTCCCCATGCTGAAACCTAAGCCTCGCTGCATCATTTGATAGAGCCGGTGAGGAAGTGCGTCACCTTCCTGGTCGGTAGCAGCTAGATAGATGCCCGCCATTTCCTGCCTGGAGTGACGGGCATCGTCCTTATTGGGACGTCGCGCCGTTCACGAGCGAGACGACGATCACGGCCGTAACGGCGGACAGGCGGTCACGCTTGACCAGGACGGGCTTTCATAGGTGCGCTTCATGGCGAATCCCCCTTGCTGAAGTTGGCTCGCCGATCTGGCTGAGGCAGCACCCGACCGTCATTTAAAAAAAGATGTAGGTCCGGAAGTAGCGACGGAGGGCCGAAGCACGAGGAAGCGGCGCTGATCGACGACAAGGCCCTACAGAGAAGGCCATACAAAAGAAAAGCCCGCCGACCAAAGCCGACGGGCCATCTTCCCTCAAAACTGTGCGCCCCTTTCCCAGATGGTCCGCCCGATTCCGGGAACCCCGCACAAGCGTTTCCTAATACAGTCGCCCCCAAAGGGCTGTAGCCCAGCGGCAACAATGACGAATATTCACAAGGGGCGGGCGGCAGGCAGTCCAGTCCGCTCAGATCGTTACCTCCCTAAAGGTAGCCTGGATAGCAAAACCAGTTCATTCTCGTCCACAATACCCGCCATGAAGTTGGCGATGATGCGAGAGGCCAGCGCCTCACGCTGCTCCGTAGTTTGGCCATCATATTTCAACCGGTCGAAGACGCGGGCCAGAAATTCCAGCTCTTCCGGATCGAAAATTTCCGCTTCCAGTGCTCTGTGGCGGATCGCCATGGCGGTGAACTCCTATTCGGGCCTGGCTCTGCCGGCAGGCTTGCGCATGCGAACCCCAATGGGGAAACTCGAATTTGATTTCAATATGGAACTCCCGTGAGCGTTCCCTTAGCCCGAGATCTAAAAGAAAGGCCCGCCCCTGATGGGAGCCAGGGAGCGGGCCTGCGGAGAATGGGAGGCTCCGCCCGGCGGCGTGCACAGATCGGGAGGGAATTGCGCCGCCGCGCCCCAAACCTCTTCGAATGCGAGGTGTTCCGCGATGGCGGAGCATTTTTCTTGGTGATCCGTTTGTCTCGGGCAGGAGGAGTGTTTCCGTACCGGTTGTCATCGGCATAGGCTTTGCCATCGTTCAAGCCTGCGCACGCTGACACACCCTCTGTTTCATTTCAGGACGGAATATGCTGGCATCAGCCTTGCAAATAGGATGATGCCGGTACCCTCCCGGGTCGGCACTCGTCGGGCTTGGGGCTGGGCTATGGGGCGGCGAGCCCGGCGAGTTCTCAATACGTTAGCAACTGCTTGTAGACATAGATGAACAGGCGGATAATCAGGCCACGCGCGTACGAGGAGCTTTGAGGGAATTCCAGCCATGCGACCGATCCTGCTGATCGTCGCCGCCCTTGCCGCGTTCTTCATCTGGGATGGCGTGGCGAACAAAGGCGCCTATCGAATTGCGCTGATGAAAACATAGACCAGTCCGAGCACTTCCCAGGTCTAGTGCGGGTTGGTTGAACCAATGATTTGAAAGCATTGTCGCTCCGGACGGAAGTCGGACATCCAAACGCATTGGTCCCAGTACTGAAACATTAAGCCCGTTCCGACATTTGGTAGAGCCGGCGGAATCCTTCAGTCGTCGGCGGAGAGAGGTCAGGTACCCGCCATACACTCCCCCGGGTGGCGGGTACCTGTTTGGGTTTTCAGCCGTCAAGCCGCCTTCGCGGTGCTGCTTCGCACGTGGCGGGTATTGACCAACAAGGACCAGAAAGCCCGTCGCGCAATGGCGCAAGCGCGACGGGCTTCTGTTGCTTACGGAGTAGAGCGGCCGCACCCTGAATGGGAGAAAACGAGTGCGGTCGCATGTTACCAACCCAACCGCACCGTTCGGGTTCCATCAGCCTGCTCGAATATTAGCGCCAGCTTGAAGCCATAATATTGGCTGCACTGATTCGGCTCGGCTTTATCCTTATGAATGCGTTCCGGCTATACAATCAGGGGTATATGCTCATTGGTCAGCCGGCGCCGTGTTGCGATTCCGAGCCCCCGCCGGTCAGGCCCGGCTCAATTCTGGCCTTTGTCGGCCAGAGAGCCGGGCCGCTCCGGACACCGGCGCGGTGTACGCCTTTTGGAGAACTACTTTCTTTGCAGACAGCAATTAAAGTATCTTGCAGGAAAGGAGTGCTAAAATGCCGAATGAGAGCAAAAGGCTTATTGAAAAGAATTCCGAAAAGCTTGTTTCAGAGGCCAACGCGCGCCGCGATTTTCTCAAGCAGGCTGGACGCTTTGCTGCGGTGACGCCTCCGGCCATTACATTGCTGCTCGGCACAAGCTTGAACTCCAAGGCGATTGCCAAATCGGGAGGAACACGTCCGGGCAATGGATGGGGTGACAAGAACCACGGTCACGTCGGTCCCAAGCCAAAGTTTTTTAGATCCGGCAACGGAGGGTCGCGGGGGGACAGCTATGGCGGCGGAGCCCATGGGGGCTCGAGGTCCGGCGATCCCAACTAGTGCCGTCGAGGAACGACCTCTTTCCGCTCTACTGAGGTTAGACGGGCCGGCGCATTGGTCGTGATGCTAGAAACAACTGGCCCGATGCATCATCTGGTAGGGCCGGCGAGGAAATGCGTCACCTTCTTCGTCGGCAGCAGTGAAATAGATGCCCGCCATTCCTGGAATGACGGGCATCTGTTGCGTCTCCAGCCGAGGGCACCAGGCTCGCTTTAGCGCACCTTCTCGAGTTCTTCCAACAGCTGGTCAGCGTCAGTTACACCGCGTCCAAAAAGGCTCATGACTTTGACCGCGACGTTTTCGCGCTCATCCTTGCGTTCGATCTTGTGACTGGAGCAGTAGTCACTCACCGCCTTGGCCAGAATGTTGACCTCTGCAGGTTCAACTATACCGCATCCCGCACTCTTGGGCGGGACAGCATTGCGATTGCTTCCACGCATCGTTTACCTCACCCCGATACGCCACAACGGGGAAAGGATACACCCAAAAAAAGTCAGCTACGAGTCAATTGGATCGGACTGAGGTCCCGGGCAAATAGCCGATTGCCTCCATGCTGCGCTACCGAGCAACGGCCGCCCACCGAACTTTTGTCCGGCGTCACTGCGCGGTCTGTGAATTTCGTCTCGGCAGGAGCCCTATCGGCTTGGTTCGCGCATGACATTATAGAGCAGCAGGCCGGCCAGTATCGACACGACTGCGCTTAGCATATCATCGCCGGTCAGCCCTGATGAATATGCGAAAGTTGATGCCAGCTCGGCCATCGTTCGACCCAAGGAGTGCGGGATTGCCCGAGGAGAACTTTTAGATGCCGCTAAAGTTCCTTGTGAGCGCTGGCGGGCTGTCTGCTCATGCCGCGAAGGTGTTTCGGGCTCGTATCGGGGGCAGTGTGAACGCCGTCAGAGACGGCACATTCATCTTCGGCCGGAAATCCCATTCCCAAGCGGAGGAACGCTAGACCCGTTGCCGTGACCCGCCAAGGTTAGACAACGGGCCTAGCTATCGGTTCGCTTCTCAAGTCGGTGACACTGTCGCCGCAAACCGAACCCAACTCCAAAGCCAGGGCAACGCCCGCCCAGTCATCTACGCAGTTCATTAGCAGGTCCGCAGTAACAAATGTTAATGGTGCACTGCTGGCTTGGCGAGAAAGGCGCCGCTGGAGGAAAGACTGACGCAAGCGACCTTGGCCCGTCGCAGCGCCCAAGGGATCCGCGCAACGGGCCAAGTAACCCGGCCTTCGGCTTTGTGGAGGCCGGTCCTCCCATCCTCCGCCGTGGCGGGCGGAGTGACGTTAATCCTGCACGAGCGAGCAGTCCGTTTTCGATAACTTTTGTTAGTCCCGCCTAAAATTGCCGCTTGCCGCGCCTGGAACATTCCTGCGCGGCCGCTGTTATTCCCTGCCGGAGGAACAAGCGATGGCAGACGACAAGAGCAAGCGTGGTGGCAGTGACCGCAACCGGGTATCAGCGGACGATGACTACGAAGTCCGGCATTTCGCCAACAAGGTCGGGCTGACGGCGCAACAGGTTCGCGATCTCATCAAACAGCACGGCAACGACCGGAAGACCTTGGAACGCGAGGCCGAAAAGCTTCGCGGATGACCAAGAGCTCCAACGCAGCGGCGATCGCCGGGATCCACGCCAAAATCATGAGCAGCGCAGCACGAGCCGCTTGAACTGGACGCTGAATAGCCGGTCAATCATCGTCATCGCTTGTTACGCGACGATATCGGAAGCGATTGCGGATGTGCGCGTTGAAAAAGCGGCCCTTGGCAAAGGCTGATCGGAATGCCGCGAACGTCTCCGGCGGCACCCCCTCGAACTCGTAGCGTTTCCCGCTGGTCACAAACCATACGGAAAGAGTCCCTTTGGCCGGATCGTATTTTGTTTTCTTGATCGAGGTGGACGGCATGGCGCGGCACCCGGTGGTCTGGCATAGAGCGAACGATCCGGCCGGCCTTTTGTTTCCGAAGCTAGTGAGTGAGAGCCAAGTCTCGCAGCCGACGCCGCCGTCCCAGATGCGGACGGGCAGCGGCAGCGCGAGCGCCGCATTCCATGGCATCGAAAAAGCCCGCAGACCGGAGCCTGCGGGCTGAGTATTCTGGAGGTTGGTACCTGAGTGCGCAAACCTGGCAACGTGCGCAGCAGGCATCCAATCAACAAAATCCGACAGCGACCGTTCCCTAAAATTCTGGACCTCGGCCACCGGTCCCAGCGAATGCGGGACAAATGTCGTACGGGCCAACTCAAAGGTCGGGGGCAGGAAACATCTTGCGAGAAATTTCATTGGGTCGCGACTGGCGAGGATGAGCCCCTGCCACCCTCGAGGTCATCTCAACAGACGGAGAGTTCGCAAAGGTTGCCAGGCAGGCCGAGCGGCTGGGCGATAGCAGGTAATGGCAAATCAGTCTGTTCATCGGCCCCCGCACTGTTCGAGGCTCTTATCCTCGGTCTGGCACTTAGATTGGAACCACGGAGGCAATTATGATCGAAATTTCCAACGCCTTGGCCACCAAGTTGACGGGTCTCCAAGAAAGGCTGCGGGCGGCCAACGTGAGCATGGATGACATGCAGGCATTTCAAAGGGTCGCCGACCATATGGACAACGGTCGCGGCGGCATCGACGCCGACGATCTGATCGCGCTCTCCTTTGTCATGTCGGATGACGCTGAGCGATCGCAGATGGAAACAGCGCCGGCGATCGAGCCTGCAGCCCATAGGCAGCATCGGTCCGTCGGCCGATCCCGCGGCGCGAAAGGGACGGGCTACATCGTTCCGCGCAAGGCGGGCTGAACGCGCCCCTATCCGGGTTAATTGCAGGCTGCCTTGGCTTTCAATCGGACTTGCCCGAGTCCTCAAGTCCGACGATTGCAGCCAGTATGGCATCGTAAGCGCTCCCGATCTCCTCTTCAATCTCATGCTCGGAAACACCTGCGGCCTTCGCATCTGCAAAGAGCTTGGTCGTCAATTCCGCGACGGAAATGATGTCAGCGCCGACGCTGCCGCGCATCACGTTGTTGGTAATCCATTCGCCAAAGAATTCGGCCCCGCGTTCGCTCATAGGCGATGCCGCGCCTTCAGAAAATGAGCCTCTCGAAGCAGGGAATTCCAATCGGTCCCGATCAACTCGATCAGTTCGCGGGCTTGCTCTTCGGAAATGTCTGCCTCCCTGGCCAATCGGCCGGCCAGGATCTCAACGGCACCGTCATGCGAGTCGCCTTTGTCGGTGTGCTCGTTCATCGAAACCTCCTAGCCTTGAAAACTGCCGAAAGGCCGACAGGTTCAGGCTTGTGCCGAAAATCTGAATTCCTTCGGACTCTTCCCAGCGTCTGCGACTGCCTTGCCGGCCGTTTGGCCAACCAGATTATCTGGGCGGCCCGTCAGGCCGGATTACCAAGACGGCCGGCGGATCGAGAACCGCCTTTTTCATCAAGACCTTCATATAGGCGGCCGCGGTCAATAGCCCCCAATGATCGGCAGGATCTCGCCGGTGATATAGCTGGAGCATTGCGGCGAAGCGAGAAATACATAGGCAGGCGCGATCTCTTCCGGCTGGGCTGGCCGTTTCATCGGGGTCTTTGCGCCAAACTGCGAGACCTTCTCCGCTTCCTTCTCCGACGGGTTCAGCGGCGTCCAAACCGGCCCCGGCGCCACGGCATTGACGCGAATGCCCTTGCTGATCAGGTTACCAGAGAGCGCCCGGGTGAAGGCGTGAATGCCGCCCTTGGTCATCGAATAATCGATGAGTTCCTTCGAGCCTTCGATGCCGGTGACCGACCCGGTGTTGATGATGGCCGAACCCGGCTTCATATGCGGAACGGCTTCCTGGGCCATGTGGAAGTAGCCGTAGAGATTTGTCTTCAGCGTGGTGT
>NZ_RZSV01000114.1:0-17212 GCF_004023205.1 Mesorhizobium sp. M1A.F.Ca.IN.020.03.2.1
ATCCTACGTCCTTTCGGAACGCCGTGACAAACGCACGCCGACACCACCGCCATTTTCAGGAATGAACTCGATGCCGGCATTCTCAAACGTTTTTTGGAGGAGGTATCGCGTTCCGGTTTGAGGAACAGAACGGTCGTTTTCGAAATTCCGAATGGTAACAGCACTCGCGCCGGAGCGGGCGGCGAGATCCTCTTGCGTCCATTTCAACAGCGCTCGTGCGGCGCGGCATTGAGAAGAATCCATACCGCAAACTGGTGATAACTCTCGAAAATCGCAAGCCTTTTCGGAAAACGTTGACATTTGCTTTCTAAAAACCAATAATCCTTTCGTTTTTAGAAAGCGACCGCATCGAGTGAGCGAACACTCGATGCGGTCTGACCACAACCCCAGCTTTCATGGAGCTCGGATCATGGATGATTCCGACAATAGCATGAGTTTGTCTTTCGTCACCCGGCGGCGCTTGCTGGCGGGCACGGCGACGGCCGCACTGGTATGGCCCTTCCAGGTAAAGTCGCGGGCCGCCGAACTGACGCACGGCAGCAGCGCGGCTGATCCTGCTCTTCGTCTGTGTGGGAACTGGCAAAAGATCCACAACGAGACACTGGCGCTGTGCCGCGAACAGCAGCGGTTGGAGACGCACCTCGCCAGGACGGTCGGCTTTCCCTGCGCCAAGGTGCGGCTTGCCGATGGTACGGACGTGACGCTCCATTCCATCGAGAGCCTGAACGATGCCTACTCTCCTGAAAACGAAGTCGAATGGGGCAGGGCGCTTGCGGATTTCGCGGCACATCAGGCGCGCTGGGACGCTGCTGATGCTGAGATCGGTTATTCGAGAACAGACGAACTGATCCGGCAATCGGAAACAGCCGAAAGCGCACTTATGGATGTTCTAACGCAGACAGCTGCCACGTCCGTCGAAGGCATTTTGGCCAAGCTCAAGGTCATCCTGCGTGACGGTGAGCACTGGGAACATGCAGACGATTTCCCCTGGCCTCATATCCGATCTGTGCTGGATGACCTCGCCCGCCACCATAAATTTCGATCCGGCGACGATCGCTGGACCGATCGAGCAACCGCTGGTTGACGGCCCTTATAGACGGTGAGGAAACAGTCTGCCTTGAGGAAGCCTGATGGGTTGCCGCCATCACGGCCGCTTCGCTGAACGCTTGCCGTGTCAGGGGCGACCACGATCCGGCGCGGGCTCGGAAAGCAGATAAGCGGCCAGTTGTGTGCGGTTCGCTCCAAAATTGCCTTGCCTGGGTAACCCATCTTGATGGGCGCGAGGCCGACTATCGTTTCCTGGTTTGCCGTGTTCGCTCGCCTCGGCGGCGCTCCTAATGGACATGGGCTCAAGCAATAGCCCCCCGTGACCGCTGCGTCTCGATGAAGACCAGGTTTCGGCGCAGTGTGCATCACCCTCATCACAACTTGTCGCCCTCGTCTTGCGGACGCCACGAAACGGGATCGGTGATCCAGCGACTGATGTCGGATTCATGCCAGCCTGCCCCGTGGATACTGATGTGGATCTGGCGCGGAAAAGTGCCTTCGGCGATCTTGCGATAGATCGTAGATCGGGACAGACCGGTCCGGGAAAGGACGGTTTTCAGGCGAATGATCCGGTCTGGTTCGGGCATGGTCGTGCTGCCTCCTGCTGGCTGTTTCTGGCTGCTCCTGATCCAGAAAGGACGGACAGTTACGGGCGCGCAAGAGGGTTTTGCGCGTCGTCGTAGCCCGACGTAGAGACGGCGGTTAATCGGACGGGTCTAGAGTCCGATGCCCCGGCCCCGCCCGAGGTCGATGCCGTGATTGAAGGCGAGTTCCAGGCCGAGACGACGGCCTGATTCGAAGGTGATGCCGAGGTCCTGCTTGCGGTTGGCGAGGATGGATTCTAGCTGCGGATCGCGTTCGAGGCTTTTGGCGATGTCGCCCATCGCCGACCGCGTGGCCTTATAACCTGGCATGTCGCCCGCCCGATATTGGCGCTGACTGGTCCGGTCGAGCTTTTGCCAACGCTCCACGAAGCGGTCGGCGCGGCGGCTTGGATCGGTGCGGATTTCGGTTTCAAGCTGGAGGGCGCGGATGGCGCGATTGACCTGGCCACCGCCGGCCTCGCGGGCAAGGGCCGGGTTCTTGACATAAGCCGCCTCAGCATCGCGCCAGCCATGTGGCCGCACCTCGTGGAAGGCTTTTCGGGCGTCGGCCAGTTCGCGCGACAGCATCGGGCTGGCCTCGTTACCTGCACCCTCGTCGCTGAAAATCGCGTCCACGGCGCGGGCATGACGCACGAGCGCATCGGTTCGGGCCTTCCGCAACGCCACTTGCCCGTCCTCGGCGGTCTCTCTCGCTGGCGCTGCAGATTCGAGGCGCACTTCCTCTCTTTCCGGCCTGCGCGTGGCGTCGAAGTCGGTCGCGCCATCTGCCGAAGGGCGCCGGCCATTGAACATATTGCGTAGCCGTTCAGGCAAGACCTTGCGTACGATCTCGGCAACACGCTCGCGGAACGTGATCCCCCGCCGCTCGGCATAGCGCTGCGCCGGATCGGCGCGCTCATAGTCTGACGCCATGTCCTTGGCCCGGTCGCGCGACAGGGTGCGGGTGAGCCGATCCTGATCGCCGAAGTCGTCGCGGCCATAATGCAGGTCAGTGCCGTCGCGGTGCCGCGACAGGGCGACGTAGCTGCCATGGGCGTCCATACCCGGTGTCGCCAGTACATGGGTGCGGTCCACGGTCATGCCCTGTGCCTTGTGGATGGTTGCGGCATAGCCATGATCGATCCCGTTGTAGTCCTTGAGGTCGAACCGAACCGACCGGCCATCGTCGACGAGGACGGTCATCGACCGCGCGCTAACCTGCTCGATAGTCCCGAGCGTGCCGTTTTTGACGTGAAGGCCGCGCTCGTTGCGGAGGAACATGACGCGGTCTCCGCTGGCGAAGTTGCGGTCGCCGCGCTCGACCGTCAGGCGCACATCGTAACCGAGATCGCCGGCTTCACGTAATCGCCCGCGCGCCGCCTCGTTTAGGGCACGAACCTCGTCATTGGTGTGGGTGAGTATGATGCGGCTGTGGCCAGGCGATGCCTGCCGATCGCGATCCCAACGGTCGATCAGATCGCTGCGTGCCTGTTCCCGCGTCTCGGCGGCATGGACCATGCCATGAGTGTCAAAGGCCCGAATCGCAGCTTCGGTCCTGCCAGTCGCCAGGTCGCGTGTGGCGTCGCGCTGCCAGTCATCCCGCTGGCGGCGCACCTCGCCGATCTCCGCGCCGCCGTGGCGTTCGTGAATGGAGCGGAACGCCGCGCCGGCCTCGATGGATTGCAACTGCTGCGGATCGCCGACCAACACGACTTTCGCGCCGGCCTCGCCGGCATGGGACAGCACGCGCTCCAACTGGCGCGTGCCGACCATGCCTGCCTCGTCGATGACAAGCACATCGCGGGAAGTGAGCACGTCGCGGCCCTGTCCCCAACCGTGTTCCATGCTGGCGATGGTGCGCGACGCGATGCCCGATCCGCTTTCCAGATTCTCGGCCGCGATGCCGGACAGCGCCACGCCCCGGACCTCGTAGCCCGCCGCTTCCCAGGCTTCGCGCGCCACGCCCAGCATGGCGCTCTTTCCCGTCCCGGCATAGCCGACGACGACGCAGAGATCGCGCCCGTCCGTGACAAGCGTAAGCGCCTCGGCCTGCTCCCCCGAAAGCACGAGGCCGCGCGCTTCCGCGCGCGCCAACGCCGCTACGCGATCCGCATCACGCACGCCATGGCGTTCCGTCTCGGCCATGAGTTCGGCGGCGCGGTGCAGGCGCTGTTCGGCCTCGATCATCTCGCGGGTGGTGAAGCGGTCCTCGCCGCGTCCGTCCGCGCCGAGTTCGACCAGATCGGGGGCGCTCCGCATCGCGCCCATGACCGCGTTGAACTGCTCGATTCCATCGCTGTGCCGGTGCGCGAACATCGCCATGTCGCGCCGCGTGAAGGTGGATTGCTGGTGCGTGATGGCGTCCAGCGCAACGGAAGGATCGGCAAGGATCCGCGCGCCGTTGTTGCGCGCGATCTCGCGGTGCATGTCGGCACGGTCGGCGGCCTCGATCCCTTCGTCCTCGATGCGCTGCGCGGGTGCGCCGATCTGGCTTTGCGGCTCAAGGCCGATGCCCTGCGCCTCCAGGCTGCGATGGTCGATGCGCGCGTCGATGTCGAGTTCGGCCAGCCGCTCGTTGGCCAGCTCCGCCCACCGTTCGCGCCAACGCTCGACCATCTCGGTGCGGTTCCAGTCCCGCACCTTTTGTCCGAAGCCGTTTTCATCCACGGATCGCATGGCCAGCATGACATGGGCGTGGGGCTTGGGCGTCCCGTCCTCGGCCATGTCCCAATGCACATTGAGGTCGGCGATCATGCCCTGATCCACGAATTCGGACTGCACGAAGTCGCGGGCGAGTTCGATGCCCTGCGCTTGCGTCATCTCACGCGGAATGGCGAATTCGATCTCGCGGGCTAGCTGCGCGTCCTTCCTGATCTCGAACGCCTCGACATCGTTCCAGAGCCGTTCGCGGTCGCTCCATGCCTCCGGCGCGTTCTCCGGCAGCATCACCTCGGAATGGACGACGCCGCGCTTAGCTGAAAAATCATGGCTGCGGTCGAGGCGCTCGTCGCGTAGGCGCGAGGCCGAGCGGTAGGCGGCGGACGCCACCGCGCTGGATCCGGAATTGCGGCCAATGACCTTGACGTGAAGATGATAGATCGCCATCGCGATCAGATCATTTGCATCGGCTATGCGTACGTCGGAACGACGTATAAGCGCGCCCTCCCTCGAAAAATTCTCGGGAGCGACCAGCTTGTCCCGGCTAGGCTTGGCGACCTTACTGCATTGTGCCGGATGCTCAACTATCTTCGCTGCATCAACAGCTGACGGAGACGATGATGCGCAGGCCACGGGATTTCGGCGCGGAACTGAAGGCGCTCGAGGACAAGGCGCGGGAGCTCAAGAACCGCAAGATACTCCAGCTTGGCGAACTGGTGATTGCCACCGGGGCCGATGTGCTCAGCGCCGACGAACTGGCGGGCGCGCTGATGGCAATGGGCGAAACCAAAGATACCGGAAAGAAGGAGGCTTGGGCCAAGCGCGGGGCCGCCTTCTTTCAGGGGCGGGCACGGCGAACTGCATCGGCGCCTAACCGTGACGCTGGCGGCGCTCAACCGCAACCGGGCAGCGCGCAACCGGGATCAGGCGGCGCTGGCGCGGCGTGACATGCGCACCTGGCAGATCGAACGCCGCAAGCGCACACGGCATTTGATCGAACTCGGTGGCCTCGTCGTCAAGGCGGGGATCGTCGACCTGGCCGGCGATGATCGCGCCATGATCTACGGCGCGCTACTTTGGATGGCCGACAAGCTCCAGAGCGATCAGGCACGGGGACTCTGGAGTGCGAAGCAGGCGTTCGGGGATGGCTAGACTCCAAACCGTTCCCGCATTTCCCCGGCCTTCGCCCATTCGTCGCCGGGTATCCGGTCAATCAGTTCCTTCATCACTCTGACAAAGGTGGACTTGAGCGTCTCGTCGGTCAGCGCTTTGGCGCGATCTGTTTGAAGCAGCGGGCGCATGTCGGTGAAGAAGCTCGGGTTGACGAGTTTCTGGAACATGCGCTGCTGCGCCTCGGCCCTGGAAATAGTCAACTCCGACTTTTCAAGGTAGAGTATGAAACATTCGACGATCCGGGCCGTGTTCAACCGCTCGAACACGGTGAGCGCGTGATCGAGGTCGAACAGATCGCGGCCTTTGTTGCGTTGAAGCAAAGCCCGCAGCTTGGTCGCCAGCATTTCCTCCCGCGAGAAAGTCGGGATAGCGGCCTCGCCGGCGAACCACGGATTTTCGACGCCGAACGGAATCTCAATGGGCGAATCGTAGGCTTCCCGTTCGCGCGTGTTGATTTCGATCTTGAGTCTTATCGGGCTGGGCGCATCCCTGTCTTCGGCTTCGACTGTGTATTTGAGCTTGGGCGCAACGGGGCTTTGATCGAAGCGCGGGTTGCCCAGCCAGGGATCGAGAACGTCATGCAAGCGATCCAATAGCGGGCGGATAGGACCGGGGCTCGTCCGCACAAGGTCGATGTCCTCCGAATAGCGCAGCGGCGACGGGAAATGCAGCTTGTTGAGCGCCGTGCCGCCACGGAAGCGCAGTTCGCCGCGCAGGAACGGATCGGAGAAGATGGCGACAAGCGCGCGGCTGATGATGAGGTCTTGCTCGACCTGCCGCTGGCTTGCCCACGGTGCGACGCGGCTCCAGGCGGTGATGTAGTCCTGCGGGATCATTCGTCGATCTCCGGCGGCTGGCGAACGATCACGCGCCAGCGGTCATCGCGTTCGGATGGCGGCGGCGACAAATCGGGATCGCCCGCTTGTTTGGGATCGAGTTCGACCCATGGCAGCGGCCCGCGCACCGACAGCGCCACGAACATCGGCTCCGCAATCTGCGGATGTCCCAGTCTTCCGAGCAGATGCCCAAGGCGTTGTACCACCGCTTTCTCGAAGGTGGCCGACAGGGAGGCGAGCTTTTCCGGTTGCAGCCGTTCGGCAAGCTCGGAAAGCACCGTCGCAATGTTGTTCAGGCCCGCGCCGGATTGCGGGTAGCGCACCAGATCCAGCGCTGTGAGTTCCGGCGAGGCCAGCTTCATGTAGCCCGATTGCGTCTTGCGATCCTCGATCCCCGCCACCACCGCCGCCATGTCCTTGCGGTAGGAAAAGACGATCCGCGTCCGTCCGGCCTTAATGTCGGGCAGGAGTTTGTCCGTGACGACCTGAAACTCCATAACGGCCTGATGGGAAGCGCCGTGGGCCGCCGCCGCAGCCAGCAGCCCTACATAGTAGGGCCGTTTTTCATGGCGCATCAGGGCGTCGATGTACCACTCGGGCGGCGGCGCTCCCGTCGTGGCGTGCTGTGGCGGTACGACCACATAGAAGCCGCGCCGAGGCCGGATGAGCTGGCCGCGCCGCTGCAATCGCTCGGCGGCGTCGAGGAATGCGCCCCGACTGATGCCGATCTCCTTCTGCGCTTCATCGGCAGAAAATACTCCCCGGCCCGCAGCAAGCAGGCCGGAAGCGTAGGTGGATAAGGCTGATCGCTCTACTTGGATCATATCTCATTATCCGCTCTTAGCGCGGAATTTTCAATATGATACCACTGTAGGATTGTCCTTAAAAATCCGCTTTCAGAGCGGATTTTTCAATATGATGCTGCGGTAACTCCAGTCCTGCCGCCGCTGCTCGCCCTCAGGATGGCTATCGCTATCTTCCCTGATTTTATCCGATCTTCTATACGCTTCCCCCAATCACGAGCCACGGTAGGCGCATGACCGACGAAAGCCTGACGATCCGAGAGGTGGCGGAACTTCTCAAGATCAATGAGAAGACCGCCTACAAGCTTGCCTCGGCAGGGCAAGATTCCTGGCTTCAAGGTTGGCGGATCGTGGCGGTTCCCGCGGTAGGAAATCGCAAACTGGATAAAGCGTAGGGTTGAGGAGCAACAGGGGGGCAGGGGGGACGCATGACGAACGAAGCCGATACGTGCCGAAAATTCGTCGTGCCCAAGCTGCAATCGGCGGGGTGGGACAACGAACCCCATTCCATCGCCGAGCAGCGCACCATCACGGATGGCCGCGTCATTCCCGTGGGCAAGGGCTTTGTCCGCAAGCCGCCCAAGCGGGTCGATTATCTGCTGCGCTACACGCGGGACTTTCCGCTTGCCGTGGTCGAGGCCAAGGCCAGCTATAAATCCGCGACCGATGCCGTGCAGCAGGCCCGCGACTATGCGGAAATCCTCGGCCTCAAATACGCCTACGCCACCAACGGCGCCGAGATCATTGAGATCGACTATTTCAAGGGGATGGAAACGCGAGTTGCCGACTTTCCCGCACCGGATGACGTTTGGCGACGCTATCAGGCGGGCAGTGGGATCGAGACGCCCGAGCGGGTGGAACACCTGATCGCTCCCTACAACACGGTCGGCGGCAAGCCGCCCCGGTACTACCAACAGATCGCAATCAACCGGACGGTCGAAGCCATCCTTGCTGGAAAGAAGCGCCTGCTTCTGACCATGGCGACGGGGACGGGCAAGACCATCGTGGCCTTCCAGATTTGCTGGAAGCTCTGGTCGAGCCGCTGGAACAGGACCGGCGAGCATCGCAAGCCGCGCATCCTGTTCCTCGCGGATCGCAACATCCTCATTGACGACCCGAAGGACAAGACCTTCACCCCCTTCGGGGACGCGCGCCACAAGATCGAGTCCGGTGAGAGCGTCAAAAGCCGGGAAATGTATTTCGCCATCTATCAGGCGCTTGCCGAGGACGAGCGCCGCGCGGGGCTTTTCCGGGATTATCCGCCGGACTTCTTCGACCTCATCATCGTCGATGAATGTCACCGTGGAAGCGCGCGGGACGACAGTTCTTGGCGCGTCATCCTTGAGCATTTCAATCCCGCTTACCAGCTCGGCATGACGGCCACGCCGCTGCGCGAGGACAACCGAGACACCTACCTCTATTTCGGCAATCCGATCTACGAATACAGCCTGCGCCAGGGCATCGACGACGGCTTTCTCGCGCCCTATCGCGTGCATCGCGTCGTCACCCAATGGGATGCGGCGGGCTGGCGTCCGAGCAAGGACGAGGTTGACCGCTTCGGCCGCGCGATCCCCGATGACGAATACCAGACCAAGGATTTCGAGCGGACCATCGCCTTGCGCGCCCGCACGCAGGCCATCGCTCGCCACCTGACCGACTTCCTCAAAAAGACCGACCGCTTCGCCAAAACCATTGTCTTCTGCGTCGATCAGGAACACGCCTCGGAAATGCGGCAGGCTCTGGTCAACCTCAATGCCGATCTTGTGGCGCAGTACCCCGACTACGTGACGCGCGTCACCGCCGAGGAGGGCGCCATCGGGCGCGGCCACCTCTCGAAGTTCCAGGACCTCGAAACCAAAACGCCGGTTATCCTCACATCGTCGCAACTGCTGACGACCGGCGTTGATGCGCCGACCTGCAAGAATGTCGTTCTGGCGCGCGTCGTCGGGTCCATGAGCGAGTTCAAGCAGATCATCGGGCGCGGGACACGCCTGCGCGATGATTACGGCAAGCTGTGGTTCAACATCCTCGACTACACCGGGTCGGCCACCCGCATGTTCGCTGACCCGGACTTCGACGGCGATCCGGCCCGGATCACGGAAGAAGAAGTGAACGACGCCGGGGAAACCACCGCGACGACGGAGATCATCCCTGAAGGGCAGGAACCCGAACCTCCGGCGCCGGAGGAAGGCGAACCGGGCGTGAACGAACCGCCGACTGGCGAGCCGAGCAAATTCTATTTCGACGGCGGCCAGGTCGAAGTCGTGGCCCATCTGGTCCACGAGCTTGATCCGAACGGCAAGCAGCTTCGCGTCGTCAAATACACCGACCATGCCGCCGAAAGCGTTCGTTCGCTTGCGCCGACCTCCGCCGAGCTTCGCAAGCGCTGGGCAGACGCAGACCAGCGCAGCGAGATTATCGCCGCTTTGGCCGAGCGCGGTATCGACTTTGACGTGCTGGCCGAACAGACTGGCCAGACCGACGCCGACCCCTTCGATCTGCTTTGCCATCTGGCCTTCAACGCGCCGCTTCGCACCCGGCGAGAGCGGGCGCAGCGTCTCAAATCCGAGCGCAAGCACTATTTCGAGAAATTCTCCCCTGAGGCGCGTCAGGTGCTCGACGAGCTTCTGGAAAAATATGCGGAACACGGCGACGCGCAGTTTGTCTTGCCGGACGTGCTCAAGGTTCCGCCCATCTCAACCCACGGCCAGCCCGCCGAAATCATCAAGCTGTTCGGCGGCCCCGACGAGCTTCGCCGGGCCGTGAACGACCTGCAAGGACTGCTCTATGGCACGAACTAAAAAGAAGAACGGTGCAGACGGCGTGCCGATGACGACCTCCCAGATGCTCGGGAGCCTTCTGAAATCCGCGCGTGACATCATGCGCAAGGATAAGGGGCTGAACGGCGACCTCGACCGTCTGCCACTTCTCACTTGGATCATGTTCCTCAAATTCCTCGACGACCTTGAGCAGCAGCGCGAGGAGGAAAGCGCGCTGTCGGGCAAGAAGTTCAAGGCCGCTATCGAGGCCCCATATCGCTGGCGCGATTGGGCCGCCGATCCGCAGGACATCACGGGCGATGAGCTGCTCTCCTTTATCAATTCCGACGAAGCCGTGCGCGCCGACGGCAAGAAAGGCCCCGGCCTTTTCGCTTACCTGCGTTCGCTCTCAAGCTCCAATGGCGATAACCGCCGCGACGTGATCGCCACGGTGTTCAAGGGCGTCGACAACCGCATGAAGAGCGGTTATCTGCTGCGCGACATCATCAACAAGGTTGGCGGGATTCACTTCACTTCGTCGGACGAGCTTCACACCCTCGGCGCGCTTTACGAATCCATGCTCCGTGAAACGCGCGACGCGGCGGGCGATTCCGGTGAGTTCTACACGCCGCGCGCCGTCGTCCGCTTCATGGTGGAAGTCACCGACCCACGCCTTGGCGAAACCGTCCTCGACCCGGCCAGCGGCACGGGCGGGTTTCTTGTGGAGGCGTACAACCACCTCGAAAAACAGGTGAAGACCGTCGCCGACCGCAGGCGTCTGCAAGACGATACCATCACCGGCTGCGAACCCAAATCTCTGCCTTATCTGCTGTGCCAGATGAACCTGCTGCTGCACGGGCTGGACGCGCCGCAGATCGACCCCGGCAACGCCCTGCGCTTCAAGCTCTCCGAGATCGGCGAGAAAGAGCGCGTTGATGTGATCCTCACCAATCCACCTTTTGGCGGAGAGGAGGAAAAGGGCATCCAGGGCAACTTCCCCGAAGACCGCCAGACGGCGGAAACTGCGCTGCTGTTCCTCCAGCTCATCATGCGCAAGCTCAAGCGCCAGCCGACTTCCGCTGGTCGCCCTGCGCGTGCTGCCGTGGTCGTGCCGAATGGAACGCTATACGAATCCGGTGTTCCTCAGAAGCTCCGAGAAGACTTATTGAGGGACTATAATCTTCATACTGTCGTTCGCCTGCCAAAGGGCGTATTCGAACCATACACCGACATCGCAACTAACATACTGTTCTTCGACCGTGGCGAACCATCGTCGCATGTTTGGTTCTATGAACACCCCCTGCCTGCGCATCGAGCTCATCTAAAGGGGAAGAAGTATTCCGCGACTGATGGCATTGCTTTCGAAGAGTTTTCGCCTCTTATCGCGTGGTGGAACAATCGAACAGAGACTGATGCCGCTTGGTCCGTACGCAAGGAAGAGCTGAAACAGGCAGATTTCGATCTGGCTCAAATCCACCCGAGGCACAATCGCATATCCTTCGCTCCGCCCTCATCTGTTGTGACAGAGGTGAAATCTCTGATGGATAAATCAGCCTCTATCATAGGCAAGATTGAGTCCGACTTGGGTTTGCTGACCAAGCTTGAAGCACCATTGATCCCGCTTAAAGACGTGCTTTCGCCAAGGAGAGAAGTGGTTCGGGTAGAGGATGACGGAGTTTATACACGTCCAACCGTGCAGATGCA
This sequence comes from Mesorhizobium sp. M1A.F.Ca.IN.020.03.2.1, assembly GCF_004023205.1. Taxonomy (NCBI): domain Bacteria; kingdom Pseudomonadati; phylum Pseudomonadota; class Alphaproteobacteria; order Hyphomicrobiales; family Phyllobacteriaceae; genus Mesorhizobium; species Mesorhizobium sp. M1A.F.Ca.IN.020.03.2.1. The sequence goes on from NZ_RZSV01000114.1 coordinate 11,565, forward strand.
TTTCCGGGGTGCAAAAGTGCGAGACCGCGAGGTTGGCGCGAAGATCGGAACAAAGAATCAATTTGTGATGCGTGCTAATGACCTCATCATGTCGCGTATTGACGCACGACACGGTGCAATGGCGCTTGTTCCAAGCACTTTGGATGGCGGCATTGCGACGAACGATTTTCCACTGTTCGAGATAGATACTGATCGTGTCGAGGCGAAATATCTACGCTTCACATTGTTTCAGCCGGAAATGCTAAGAATTTATGAGACCTTGAGCAAGGGATCAACAAACCGGCGGCGTATGATCATTGATGAATTTCTAAAGCTGCAAGTACCAATACCAGAAGACATTGAGCAACAGGAAGTAATTTCCAATCTTCTCTGGAGTTCGGAGATGAATGTTTCAGAGCTGTCGGAACATTTGGGCGGCATAGTGAACGAGGTTCAGTCTCTAGTGAGCTCTTCGCTCTTTCATGTATTCGCAAGGTTGTAATGCCGCAAGGTCGCCAGAGTGACGTTCGCATAAAGTGATCTTTGAACAGTAGGAACAAGAATGCCACCATGAACTCTACAGCCACGCAAGCCTCCCCGCTTACCGAAAAGGCCGCCCTCACAGACCTCGTGAGATGGGCGGAGAAACGGCCCGCGTGGCAGAAGGACGCCCTTCGCCGATTAGTCACGGGTGAGGCGCTGGACGATCAGGCGATTGTAGAACTTACGGAGCTTTGCCTCGACCCCGCTCGCACCCATACGCCGATTTCGCAATCGCACATCGCAGCCGAAACCAGTGCAGCAGAGCCGATTTCACTTATTTCGATAAAGAATCCCATCGCCATCAACGCGCTTGCCAGCCAGCAGGAGCTATCCTTTGAACCTGCTGGGCTGACTGTGATTTACGGCGATAACGGTTCGGGAAAGTCTGGCTATGTGCGAGTCCTAAAGCACGCATGTCGGTCGCGCGACGAGAAGTTCGCAATCCACAGGGACTTAGAGGACAAGACCGACACGCCGCAATCTGCCGAGATACGTTTCGCGCGCGGTACGAACATCGAACAATTCAATTGGACGCCCGACGGCGAGCCGCACGGCGACCTACCATCGGTCAGCATCTTCGACTCCCGAAGCGCAAGCATCCATGTCGAAAGCACCAACGAGGTAGCCTATATCCCCCGGCCAATGCGGTTGCTGGAGGCGCTGGCCGATGCTTCCGACCGCATTAAAACGGCGCTCGACGGCAAGATCGCAACGCTCAAGGGCCAGGTTCCGCTTGCGATTTCAAATCCCTCGCTGAGCAGGGAAACGGCTGCTGGCAGCTACGTCTTCGGGTTGAGCGCGAAATCCAACGTCCCGCAGCTTGATAAGCTCGCTGCATTCAGCGAGCAGGAAACCGCCCGTCTCACCACGCTGGAAACCGACTTTGCCCAAGACCCCAAGCGCGCCGTGGCGCGGCTTGAGAGTCAGCGCGGGCAAGTAGAGCGTATTCAGGCGACCCTACTAGCCGTTATTGGCGCGACGAGCGCGGCGGCGTTCGCAGAGATCAATACGCTGCGAAAGATCCACCGCGATGCCGTGGAAGCTGCGTCGGTTGCATCGCAGCAGCTATTCAGCGCATCGCCGCTGCCCGAGGTGGGCCAAGCCGTTTGGCAAAAATTGTGGGAAGCCGCGCGCACCTACGCGGACACCGTGGCCTATCCCGGCAGGACATTCCCTTTAAGCGAACCGGACACGCTTTGCGTGCTTTGCCAGCAGCCCCTCAGCGCGGAGGCAATTGCACGCCAGCAGACATTCGAGTCGTTTGTAAAAAGCTCGACGAAGGCTGATGAAGCGGCGGCGCGCGCGAGACTGGACGCTGCGCTCACCCAGTTGAAAGGGCGGACACTGCGCCCTGGCGATGTCCTGAAATCGAGCAAATTCCTCGCCACGGAAATCGGCGATGCGGCGCTTGCGGAGCAGGTCCGCCGAGCCTTTGTCGTGGTGCTCTGGCGGCTTCGGGCGATGGTCAGGGCATATGGTGAACCTAAACCGCTTAGCGCCGATCCGCTCCAGGCGCTTGCGGCCCTCGCAACCGATCTGAAAACGCGCGCCGCGCAGCTTTCCGCCGATACGCAGAGCGACGACTATAAGAAGCTGAAATCTGAATATCTCGAACTCAAGGAGCGTGCCGCCCTTGCGCCGCTGCTCCCGGACATCAAGGCACACATTGCGCGCCTCAAGGAAATCGAGTCGATCAACACCGCGCTGAAGGCGATCGCCAAGAAACCGATCACCGACAAGAACAAGGAACTTTCGGACCGCATGGTGACGGACGCGCTGCGCGGTAGGTTCGCACGCGAGATCGGAAAACTCAAACTGTCCAGAATGCCGGTCGAGCTTCGCAAGGAGAAAGATCGGCAGGCAGTGTCGTATTTTCGCGTTGCGTTGGTGGAGAACCCGAACGCCAAGGTCGGCGAAATATTCAGCGAAGGCGAGCACCGCTGCGTCGCACTCGCCGCATTCCTTGCCGAACTCGTCACGGCACAGCGCTATTCCGGTATCGTTTTCGACGATCCAATGTCGTCGCTCGACCACATCCACAGGGGTGCGGTTGCGTCGCGGCTGGTGGAGGAAGCGGAACACCGCCAGGTCGTCGTATTCACGCATGACCTGGTGTTTCTATACGAACTTCGCCGCGAAGCGGAAAAGGCAAACAGGCCAATCGCGTTTCGCAATGTCCGGCGGCAGCAGGATAAGCCCGGCTACATTGAAAACGAGTTGCCGGACAAGGCGAAATCCGGGCTTGAGATGTGCAACGCGCTGCGGTCGTCGCTGAAATCGACAAAACCCGGCTTTGACAAGCTGACCGACACGCAACGCACCATCTTCTGCAAAGGCACCATTGGTCAGTTGCGCGATGCGTGGGAACAAGCAATCTCCGACTACATCCGCCCCGTGCTTGAACGGTTCGACAACAAGGTTAAGCCGACTTCGATGTTCAAGCTCGGCATTCTCACCGAGGAGGACGTGAAGCGCGTGATGGCGGCCCAATCGAGGTTGTCCGAAGACCTTCATTCATCAGCACAGGCGCTGAACCCCGAAGCTGTATCGCTGGATGACCTGCTCAATGAGGTCAAGGCGCTGGAAGATTGGATTCAATCTATCCGTGACCGCCAAAAGAATGCGGTCAAGCCGGTTTTGAATTAAGAATGTGTCGCTGCGTTAGGAATCATTGGATGAGTATTTCTAGGTGTAGCGACGGAAATCTGATGAGACCGCTGTTCCAAATTCGACATGCTTGAGAATACGCCCGACCTCCCGTGCCGCCTTGATCGGCGCCGGGAGCTTCTGGTCGAACTGTGTCGTGTTCCAGTTCACCTTCGTTAGCGCGAGCACGTCTTTTGCCAGCGTCAGGATTTTGCTGTCCGAATTTTCATGGGGCACCAGCAGCAAAGGGTGCGGTACGCGCAGGCCGGGGAATGTCCCGTAGAACGGTACGCTGCCCCGCGTGTACAGTAGGCCCTTGCCGCCCAGATCGACGAATGTCCCGCGTAGAACGGGATAATTACCGTCCCGGAAGATGGCGATTGGGGAACTCTCCTGCACCCATACGAGGTCAGACATCTCGATGCCGGACTTCTCAAGGGCGGCGTCGATGCCCTCTGCTTCTTCAGGACGGAAGCGTGAGGTCTTCAGGACCACAAGCCGCGCAGGCACATGGCGGTGATGCGCTTTGTACGCTGCGATGGACTGCACCACGAGTTCTTCCGCGTCTTTGGCGGTCAGATATGGATGACGTCCCCGTGTCTCCGTCTGCGCACGCGCCCCGCGCAGAATGAGACCGCGACCACGCTCGTCGAACATCTGCGCGGTGCTGGTCCAGAGTTGCTGGCCGTCGAGGTCGCGATAAAACCCGATGCCCAGGAAGCTTGTGCGGTATTCCGCCTGATCGGGCAGCAAACGCCACGGTACTTTGCCCGCCTTGTAGAAGAGCGCGTTGAGAAGATTCCACGCGCGCGTCGCCTTTACCTGCGTTTGACGGTTGCTTTCGCGTTTGACCTTGCGGGGGATTTTTGCGGCATCGTCCCAGGTATCCGGCCAGACGATCTGCGTCGGGATCGGCAGGTGAAGCGTCTTCGCTTTGAGCAGGTCACGGAAGTTGAGCATGCCGCCGCCGTCATCGTCGTCGTCGCTGTCTTCCTCTTCGCTCTTGGCGTTGACGAGCTTCTCGATGAGCGGAATGGGCAGGGCCAGAACAATTACGTCGGGCTTCGCGCTGCCTTCGACCAGAGCCGAAAGCTGCGACGTGATCAACTCGACCGCATGGCGGACCGCTTCGTCGTGATGGCCTAAGCCGGTGATTTCATTGACCTGCCGTCTGGAAATAGTGGCTGTCGCCCCGTCCGGCACCTCGAACTTGCAGCGGAACGGGTTCTGATTGCCCAAACCCGGAAAATCCGGGCTGAGATTGATAAGCTGCTTGTTTCCGCTTTCGATGCCACGTCCGGTTTCTCCGAGGAATTCCGTGAATCCCGCAACGGTGTCGTCCGTGCCGATGACGCCGACGCGGATAACGTCGCCGGAACGCGGTTGCAATGGCCCATGCTCGCGCAAGCCCTGACGGGGATCGCAATGCTGTCCGCCGTCGCCGAATTCAAGCATCGGTTCGTTAAAGACATGCGCCTTGAAAATCATCCGATGCCCCCGTCCTCAAAGAGGTCCTGCGCTTCCATCTCCTTTGCGCGCGGATCGGTCCGGTTCCATGAGGACTCCGGCACTGCCTGAGACAACTGTATCACCGGGAGGCGCTCGAATTGCAGCATTGGCGCAGGTTTGTCGGCATCGAACAGGCCAACCTCGTGTTTGCCGCTCTCGACCAGCAAATGCTGCCACATCATCACCTGGCCGCGCACAGCGGCATTGCGCTCCAGGCGCTTCTTGCCTGCCAGTAGCGCCTCTGGATAACGGTGCGGCTGGAAACCGTCCGTGGTGAAATAAAAATCGGGGTCGATGACCACGAACCATTCATCGCCAAGACGTTCGAACCGCAGCTGCGCCGCGTGATGCCGAACGTAGCCACGGCCTTCGTTCTTCTTGCTCGCAAAGGCGCTCACGACCTTGGCGGAGGTTTCATTGACATTGGACATGTAGCGGTAGCTGCGCGACTTGCTGATACTGACCGCCTTGAAATGGAACAGCCTGTCCTTGCGGAGAAAGGAAAGCTGCGCCGTTGTCTGTCGCTCGACCGTGCGCCGCAACAAATCCATGGTGTCGTTGATGTCGTCGCGTTCGTCGCTGAATGCGATGAGCTTGGTATCAACGGCGTCGACCTGATCGAGATCGACAATTGCGCGGGTGCCGTACTCCCTGGGGTCGAAGAATGAGACAAAGCGCCGCTTGCGGATTACCCAGTCGAACCGGATGTTGCCCTGCTTGACCAGTTCGGGCACGGCGTCGCGCCCGCTGCCGAACGGCGACGTTGAAATGAAGATTTCATCGGGCAACCTGACGCGCAGCAGGTTGATGATGGCGTCCTCGCCCCGATTGAGCGGCGGCAGGAAAACGCCCGGCGTGCGACGATCAATGGTGAGCGCGCCAATGCGATCAGCGCAGCGCGGGTCGAATACATCGGCCCCTTTATCGAACTTCAGGCGGCGTTCCTCGCCCCTGACGCAATCGCTCACGTC
>NZ_RZSV01000115.1:0-17125 GCF_004023205.1 Mesorhizobium sp. M1A.F.Ca.IN.020.03.2.1
GAAAAGGACGGCGGCATCAGCCTGGCCAAGATCGCGCCAAAGGCGAGGGTCTACTGACATGGCATTGGCGGCCGCGGGATATTCCGGCACGCCCCTTGCGGCCAAGCTCGGCCTGAAGGACGGCATGGTCGCCGCCTTCATCGCGCTGCCGCCCGAGCTCGACGAGTTGGCTGGAGCCGTCGGGTTTGCCGAGGTCGATCGGCTGCCCTACTGGTCGGCGATCTCGGGCAACCGGAAATACGATGCCGTGCACGCTTTCACCCGGCAGCGCGCCGAGATCGAGGACGGCCTGGCCGGCATCGAGACGGCGATCAAGCGCGACGGCATGGTCTGGGTCTCCTGGCCGAAGAAGGCTTCGAACGTGCCGACCGACGTCACCGAGGACGTCATCCGCGCCGAGGCGCTCAAGCGCGACCTTGTCGACGTCAAGGTCGCGGCCGTCAACGATATCTGGTCCGGGCTGAAGCTCGTCATCCGAAAGGACCGCAGGTAATGGTCGAACTCACGCTACCCAAGAATTCGAAAGTCCAGCAGGGCAAGACCTGGCCGAAGCCGGAGGGCGCCACCAATCTGCGCGAATACCGCATCTACCGCTGGTCGCCGGATGACGACGAGAACCCGCGCATGGACACCTACTTCGTCGACATGGACGATTGCGGCCCGATGGTTCTCGACGCGCTTCTGTGGATCAAGAACAAGATCGACCCGACGCTGACGCTGCGCCGTTCCTGCCGCGAAGGCATTTGCGGCTCCTGCGCCATGAACATCGACGGCTCCAACACGCTGGCCTGCACCAAGGGCGCGGAGGACATTTCGGGCGCGGTGAAGGTCTATCCGCTGCCGCATATGGCCGTGATCAAGGACCTTGTGCCCGACCTCACCAATTTTTACGCCCAGCATGCCTCGATCCAGCCGTGGCTGCAGACGGTCTCGCCGACGCCCGCCAAGGAATGGCTGCAGAGCCATGAGGATCGTGAGAAGCTCGACGGGCTCTATGAATGCATCCTGTGCGCCTGCTGCTCGACGTCCTGCCCAAGCTATTGGTGGAACGGCGACCGCTATCTCGGCCCGGCCACTTTGCTGCAGGCCTATCGCTGGCTGATCGACAGCCGCGACGAGGCGACGGGCGAGCGGCTCGACAATCTCGAAGACCCGTTCCGGCTCTATCGCTGCCACACCATCATGAATTGCGCGCAGACCTGCCCGAAGGGTCTCAATCCCGCCAAGGCGATCGCGGAAATCAAGAAGATGATGGTGGAGCGCCGCGTTTAGGCTTGATCGCTCGCGAGAATCCCGAAAGCAGCGTCCTTCACACCCCCTCGGTCCTGCCGGACATCTCCCCCGCAAGGGCAGGGGAATCGCAGATAAGTTGATTGGCTATTGCCAAGCCGCAAAAGAAGGATTCTTGAGAGGCTTTCTCGTAGCAGAGGAGGCCCGAGTGCGGCTTGTTTTGTCGATCCTGCAAGCAGTTCGCGATCCGCGCGACATCAACGCGCGGCATGATCTTGCTGAACTTCTGTTTCTGGCGCTGGCGGCGACGCTGTGCGGGGCCAAAAGCTGTGTGGATATTGCGGAGTTCGCAGAGGGGCGCGAGGAGGAGCTGAAAGAGTTCATCGAACTGAAGCATGGGTGTCCGAGCCACGACACCTTCAGCCGGGTGTTTCGGCTTCTTGATCCGCAGGAGTTGTCGGATGCGCTGAGCGCCTTCATGGCGGCATTGCGGCGTGAACTTGGGCTCGGCCCACCGCGTGCCGTGGTGGCCGTCGACGGCAAGGCGCTTAGGCGCGGTTATGAGAAGGGCCGTGCCTTCATGCCGCCGCTGATGGTCAGTGCCTGGGATGCCGAGACGCGGCTGGCGATTGCGGCAACGCGGGCGCCGGCCTCCGACGAGGTTGCGGCGACGCTGGCGCTGCTGAAGAGCCTGGATCTCAAGGGCTGCACGGTGACGGCCGACGCCTTGCATTGTCGCCCCGAGACGGCCAAGGCGCTGCTGGCGCAGAAGGCGCATTATGCCCTTGGGCTGAAGGCCAACCGGGGTCGTCTGTTTGCCGCGGCCGAGAAAAGCTTCGCCGCGGCGGGCGAGATCGCCGGCTTCGAAACGCGCGACAGCGGCCATGGCCGCACCGAAGTGCGCCGCGCCAGCGTGCTGCCGCTTGCCAGGCTCAAGGACGCGCCCGCCTTCCCCGGCCTCAAGGCCATTGGCCGTGTCGAGGCCCTGCGCACCACTGCCGACGGCAAGACGACCACATCGGTCCGCTATATCGCCCTCTCCAAGGTGCTGACGCCCAACAAATTGGCTGAGACGGTTCGTGCCCACTGGACGATCGAGAACCAGTTGCACTGGACCCTTGATGTTGTCTTCCACGAGGATGACGCCCGCACCCGAAATGACAACGCGCCACAAAACCTGGCCGTCATCCGCAGGCTCGCCCAAAACATCTTGGCTGCCCATCCCCTCGACAAACCAATCGCCAGCAAGATGCGCAGGGCCAATTGGAGCAAAGACTTCTTCTATGAACTCTTTACTCATATGCGATAGCCCTGCCCGCAAGGGGGAGATTGGCTGTCATCACGGCTTTCGCTAATCTCCGACATTGCAACAAGGGGCGAGCGGCGCCGCAACTGCTGCCCCCTTGCGGGGGAGATGGCCGGCAGGCCAGAGGGGAGTGCTGTCCCTCCAGCGCCAAAAGGATACCAACCCAATGACCGATCTCCCCCTTCTCTCCGCCGTCGAAGCGCGCGTGCTGGGCTCGCTGATCGAGAAGAAGGAGCTGACGCCGGATGTCTATCCACTGACGCTCAACGGCGCGCATCAGGCCGCCAACCAGAAGACGGCGCGCGAGCCGGTGATGGCGCTGGAGCTGACGGAAGTCCGGCGGGCGCTGAGCACGCTCGAGCAGAAAGGCCTGGTGCGCCAGGCCTTCGCTTCGCGCGTCGAGCGCTACGAGCATTTGATGGCGCAGCGCTTTTCGCTGACCACGCCGCAGATCGCCGTCGTCGGCCTCTTGCTCCTGCGCGGCGCGCAGACGGCGCATGAATTGCTCGCCCGTTCGGAGCGCATGACGCGCTTTGCCTCGATCGAGGAGCTTCGCGACAATCTCGATTTGATGATCGGCCGCCGGCCGCCGCTGATCCAGCTGCTCGAACGCGCGCCAGGGCAGCGCGAGGAGCGCTATGTGCATCTCTTGAGCGGGGCGGTGGAAGCAGCCGCGGTGGCAGCGCCTTGGCAGCCGCCGGCGTCGACAGACCCCGACCTTGAAGCGCGGGTCAAGGCGCTGGAGGAAGAGGTCGCGGCATTGCGGGCGAAGATCGAGGCGCTGGGCGGCTAGCCACTACGGGAGATGTCGGCGGGACAGCGCCCCCCCTGTCCCGCCGGACTCCCCCCTAGACTAGGGGAGATTGGCAGTTCCGGCGCCGGCGCCCTTCTTTCACCGTCGGCGATTGGCGAAAGCCAACGCGACATCCGATCTCCTCCCTTGAGAGCCCTTGAGAGGGAGATGCCCGGCAGGGCAGAGAGGGGGGCGAAGGATCGCTGCCCCCGCAATCTGCATCACCCCAACCGTGCATCCAGCGACACGTTGATCGCCCCCAGTGCCTTCGACACCGGGCACTCGGCCTTGGCCTTCTCGGCCAGTTCCTGGAACTTTGCCGCATCGATGCCCGGGACCGTGCCGACCAAGGTGATGGCGCTGCCGGTTATGCCGGTGCCGGGCACCAGTGTCACAACAGCCTTGGAGTCGAGCGCGGTGGCCGGGGTGCCGTTCTCGGCGAGGAAATGCGACAGCTGCATGGCGTAGCATCCGGCATGGGCGGCGGCGATCAGCTCTTCCGGATTGGTGCCGGATTTGCCGCTCTCATCCTCGAAGCGCGCCTTGAAGGAATAGGGTATGCCCTTCAGAGTCCCGCTCTGCGTCTCCAGCGTGCCCTTGCCCTCTTTCAGATTGCCTTTCCAGACGGCGTTTGCGGTGCGGTCCATGAAGTCCTCCTGGCTTGTCGGGGTTCGCGCCGGCGGGCGCCGGCGTTCCGCTGAACTATAGCGCGAGCGCGCCGGAAGACCATGGCGCGATTGCGCCCGCGAAGTCGAAGCGCGCGAAAAAATTCTCGAAAAAACGCGTGCAAAAATGTCGACTTCCGGGCGGCCTGACCGTCCTGCGGGCGGCCACGAAGTTCGGGGCCGAAGGAGGTTGAAGATGGACAATCTGTTTTTCGCACTTTGGAGGCGCCCCGGCGGAAGGGTGCAGCGACCGGAAGAGTTCTGGCTGGATCCCCCGGCCTTCGGCCTCGGCCGGCTGGCGGCGGCCGTGGCCATAATCGGGATTGCGGCATGCCTGCTCGATCATGCGGCGGCCAGAAGCAAGGCTGACAGCATCGCGGTCGCCTCCTATGGTTCATCGCAGGAAGGGAACTGACAATGAAATATGTCCTGCTGGTCTACGGCGAGGAAAAGGACCTCTTCGCGCTCACGCCGGAACGATCCGCCAAGCTCGACGCCGATTCGCTCGCCTATGACAGGGAACTCGATCGACAAGGCAAGCTGATCATCGCGCAGGCGCTGCAGCCGGTGAAGATGTCGAAGTCGCTCAGGCGTCGCAAGGGCAAGCGGCTGGTTACCGACGGGCCGTTCGCCGAGACGAAAGAACAGCTGCTCGGCTTCGTCATGGTCGAGGCCGCGGATCTTGACGAGGCGATGGCGATCGCAGACGGCATTCCGCTGGCCGAGCTCGGCACCGTCGAGGTCAGGGCTGTCTACGACATACCGGGGTCATGACCCGGAGCTATTAGCGGTTTGTTCATCGCCGCAATTGTCGCGAGTTGAAGCGATGCTGTACTTCTTCTATCGTTGCCGCGGTTTCGGGGGAATTCGGCATGCCTTTTCTGCTCGCTATGCTTGGCCTGCTCGGCGTGGCGGCCATCTGGTGGTACCGGCTGAAGGCGATGAACGAGGCGGCCAGCGAGGTCGCCGACGTTATCGGCCGCGTGCAGGGCAATATCCGCCGCAAGAAGCTGCGCAAACAGGCGGCACTTTCGCCGCTGACGGCGATCGACGATCCGGTCGTGGCCGCCGCGACGCTGATCACCGCGATCGTTTCGGAACATGGCCCGATCCTGCCGCAGCGCGAAGCCGTCATCCGTGAGGTGATCGCGCAGATTGCCGACAACCCTAAGAAAACCGACGAGGCCGTCGTCTACGCCAAATGGGCGGCCGCGCAGGTCGACGACACCACGATCGTCATCGACAAGCTGGCGCCGTTCCTGCGCGAGCGCCTCGAGCCGCACGAACGGGACGATCTGCTCAGCATGCTGAACCGGGTGGCACAGGGCGGCGAGCACCGCCTGCGCATCGCCGATCAGCGGATGGTGAGGCTGCGACAGAAGCTGGGTTTTGAGGTCAATTAAGCTGAAGCAGTGGCGGCCGGATCGCCTACCCTCGTGATTGGCCGAAACGCTTCTCGCATTGTCATTCTATGGCGGAGCAAGGAGCGAAGCGACGCGGCGCAGACCATAGAATCCATTCCGTTACCTATAAGCGTTGCAGCGGTGCAGAATTCTGCTCGGCGGCATTCTTCGACCAAGGTCACCGCATGGATCCTCGGGTCTTGGCGTCCGCTTCGCTCCCGCTCCGCCCGTGGATGACGACGTCGCGTAGGCACCGGCCAATTGCTAGGCGCTAGATCGCTTCGCCCTTCAATAGCCGCGGCGTGTCGCCTGACAGGCCAGACGCCTGACGGATGAAGAAGTCCTTGAGCTTCGGCATGCGCTCGACGAGGCCGAGGCCGAGGTCGCGCACGGCGCGCAGCGGGCCGATGTCGTTGGAAAACAGGCGGTTCAGCACGTCGGTGGTGACGCCCATCTGCAGCGTGTCGAAGCGGCGCCATTGCTGGTAGCGCTCGAGCACGTCGAGCGCGCCGATATCCTGGCCGAGCCGGTCGGCCTCGACCACCACTTCGGCAAGTGCTGCGACATCCTTGAAGCCGAGATTGAGGCCCTGACCGGCGATCGGATGGATGCCGTGCGCCGCATCGCCGGCGAGCGCGATGCGCGGTGCGACGAAGGCGCGCGCAAGGATCAGGCCGAGCGGCCAGGCGCGCGGCTTGTCGGCGACGCGGATCTCGCCGAGCTTCAGCCCAAAGCGCTGCTCCAGCTCATGCTCGAAGACGAATTCGTCGCCCTCGACCAGCTTCTGCGCGTCTTCCGTGCGCTCCACCCAGACGATCGAGGAGCGATTGGTGCCGTCCTCCTCAGGCTTCAGCGGCAAGGTGGCGAAGGGGCCGGCGGGCAAAAAATGTTCCTCGGCGCGGCCATTGTGCGGGCGCTCATGCGCGACCGTGCAGACGATACCGGACTGGCCGTATTCCCATTTCACCGTCTTGATGCCGGCCATGTCGCGCAGCTTCGAATTGACGCCGTCAGCGGCGACGAGCAGGCAGGCCTTAAGCGCGGCGCCGTCGGCCAGATGCACGGTGATGCCGGCGCCGTTCGTGTCGAAGGCGCTGACAGCCATGCCTTCGATGACGTCGATGCCGAGTTTTTCGGCGCGGCGGCGCAGCGCGCCGTTGAGGACCCGGTTGGCCACCATATGGGCGAAGGGTTCGCCGGGCGCCACCTCGCCGTCGAAGGTCAAAAACACCGGGCGCACCGGATCGGCGGCGCGCGAATCGGTGATGATCATCTCGGTGATAGCCTGCGCCTCGGGCGCGATCTCGTCCCAGACGCCGAGCTGCTCCAGCATGCGGCAGGCCGCGGCGGCGATCGCCGAGGCGCGGCCGTCCTTCTGCCAGACGCCGGCAGGTGCCGCATCGACAATGGCGACGGCAAGGCTCGGTCGCGCCTGCTTCAGCGACACGGCCGCGGCAAGGCCGACGTAACCGGCGCCCGCCACCAGCACGTCCACCGAGGTTTTGTCCGCTGCATCCGCCTTGCGGTCGACCATGGCACTTTCCTTTCGCGGCCTCCGGCCACCGCGGCGGCCGTTGCAGCTTGACTGCCCGGCTCTCCTGTCCGAAACCCGCCATGACACATCTTCAAGGGAGGTGGAACATGACGGCGGCCATGGACGAGCTTCTCGACATTCTCGACCTCGAGCAGCTCGAACACAACCTGTATCGTGGTCTCAGCCCCAAGCTCGACTGGCAGCGCGTGTTCGGCGGCCAGACGATCGCTCAGGCGCTGGTCGCCGCCCAGCGTACTGTCGAGCCGGGGCGCCATGTGCATTCGCTGCACGGCTATTTCATGCGGCCCGGCGACACCAAGGTTCCGATCGTCTATGAGGTCGACCGCATCCGCGACGGCGGCTCTTTCACCACGCGCCGGGTGGTGGCGATCCAGCATGGGCAGGCGATCTTCTCGCTGGAAGCCTCGTTCCAGCAGGACGAGGTCGGGCTGGAGCATCAGCTGCCGATGCCACGCAACGTGCCGGCGCCCGACACGCTTTTGTCGCAGCGCGAGCTGCTCGGCAAGTTCGGCGAGGCGGTGCCGGAAGGCATCAAACGCTACTGGGAGCGCGACCGGCCGATCGAGATGAAGCCGGTAATGCTCAAGCACTATACCAGCCGCGAAAAGCTGGAGCCGGAGCAGAATATCTGGATCCGCACCACAGGCCCGGTGCCGGAAGACCGCGCCACGCAGGCGGCGGTGCTTGCCTATCTCTCCGACATGACGCTGCTCGACACCTCGACCTTCGCGCATGGCCGCGCCATCTTCGATCGCGACATCCAGGCGGCCAGCCTCGACCATGCCATGTGGTTCCACCGCAGTCATTCGCTGGACGACTGGATCCTCTACACGCAGGACAGCCCCTCCACGCAAGGCTCGCGCGGTTTCACCCGCGGATCGCTGTTCGCGCGCGACGGAACGCTGATCGCCTCGGTCGCGCAGGAAGGCCTCATTCGGCTGAAACGCTGAGCCGGCTTCGAGGCAAGCCTAGAAAGCAGGCATTTTCCAAATTTTGCCCGTTTTTTAATCATGAGCCATTGCGGCACTGCGCCCGTTTGTTGAGCAAGGGCTGCGGATCCCGTTTGTTTACAACAGGTTAATGCCCTGCTTCGGCAATTGGCACGGAGCTTGAATCCAGTCCTGCACTCTCCGGCTCTCCTCAGGATCGGTGAAGGTGTGCAAACGCGGGGGACCGCAACAGCGAAGGGTGAAACCTTATGAAAATCGTGATGGCAATCATCAAGCCGTTCAAGCTCGACGAGGTGCGCGAAGCGCTCACCGCCGTCGGCATCCAGGGCCTGACCGTCACCGAAGTCAAAGGCTACGGGCGTCAGAAGGGACATACGGAAATCTATCGCGGCGCCGAATACGCGGTCAGCTTCCTGCCCAAAATCAAGATCGAGGTCGCTGTCGGCGCCGACATGGTCGAGAAGGCCGTCGAAGCCATCAGCTCCGCCGCCAAGACCGGCCAGATCGGCGACGGCAAGATCTTCGTCTTCGGCATCGACCAGGCGGTGCGCATCCGCACCGGCGAAACAGACACCGACGCGCTCTGAGCGGCGACCAGCTATTCCAACGGAGAGTTCAATGAATATTCCTTCCCCCTTGAAGACGACGGGACGCGCGGCCGCTGCGCTCGCTCTCGTAGCGTTCAGCACCGCCGCCGCCTTCGCGCAGGAGGCCGCTCCGGCAGCCACGGCCGCAGCGCCGGCCGCCCCGGCGCCCGCGCTCGACACCGGCAACACCGCCTGGATGCTGACCTCGACGGCGCTGGTGCTGATGATGACCATCCCGGGCCTGGCGCTGTTTTACGGCGGCATGGTGCGCAAGAAGAACGTACTCGCCACCATCATGCAGAGCTTCGCCATCACCTGCCTGGTGACGGTGCTGTGGTTCATGTTCGGCTACTCGCTGGCCTTCTCCGACGGCGGCGGCATGAACAAGTTTATCGGCGGTGCCTCGAAATTCTTCCACCACGGCATCACCACTTCCTCGCTGTGGGCGCCCGGTGTGGCGAACATTCCTGAATTCGTCTTCTCGATGTTCCAGATGACCTTCGCCATCATCACCCCGGCGCTGATCGCCGGCGCCTTCGCCGAACGCTTGAAGTTCTCGGCGCTGCTCATCTTCATGGCGCTGTGGCTGCTGGTCGTCTACGCGCCGGTCGCCCACTGGGTATGGGGCGGCGGCTTCCTCGCCACCGCCGGTGTGCTCGATTTCGCCGGCGGCACCGTCGTCCATATCAATGCCGGTGTCGCGGGCCTGGTCTGCGCGCTCGTTCTCGGCAAGCGCGAGGGCTACGGCACCACCAACATGGCGCCGCACAACTTGGTCTATTCGGTGATCGGCGCCTCGCTGCTGTGGGTCGGCTGGTTCGGCTTCAACGCCGGTTCGGAACTGGCCGCCGACGGCCTCGCCGGCGCTGCGATGTTGAACACGCAGGTCGCCACCGCCGCGGCGGCGCTGGCCTGGATGTTCGCCGAATGGATCGTCGCCAAGAAGCCTTCGGTGCTCGGCATCATCTCGGGCGCCGTCGCGGGCCTTGTCGCGGTGACGCCTGCTTCCGGCTTCGTCAACCCGACCGGCGCCTTCTTCGTCGGCATCATCGCCGGCGTCGTCTGCTACCTGTCGGCGGTCAAGCTCAAGCACGCCATGGGCTATGACGATTCACTCGACGCCTTCGGCGTCCACGGCGTCGGCGGCATCGTCGGCGCACTGCTGACCGGTGTGCTCGCCGATCCGGCGATCAACAGCCTGTCGTCGGGCGCCTCGCTCGCCAAGCAGGCATACGGCGTCGCTGTCACCATCGTATGGACGGCGGTCGCCACCTTGGTCATCCTCTACATCGTCAAGGCGCTGGTCGGCCTGCGTCCGAGCACCCAGGAAGAGGTCGAGGGTCTCGACGTCACCCAGCACGGCGAAGTCGTGCCGTAAGGCCGACCCTGCCAGGGCCGGCGGATCCTTCTCCCGCCGGTCCGGACATCAAGGAAAGCTGCGGCGCGGCTTTCCCGATTTACTCCCAAGATCCCGTCGTGATGCCCTCGAAAGGGGCTCACGCCTTGAGGCCCGGAAGATCTTCCGGGCCTCCTTTTTTCTCGGATATGAGCATGGAGCGTTTCGATCACATTCACTTGATCGCGAATGTGTGAAACGTCCGCCCTTCCGGTTCCGTACTGGGATTGCGACCGCCATCGTGGTGTCGCCAAATATCAGGGAAGGAACCGACCAATGAACTGCAAGAATATCTTCCTGGGAGCAATGGCTCTGTCGATGGTCAGCGGTGTTGCACTTGCTGGCGCGCTCGACTCGCCTGACAACATGGCCCCGTTCTTCACCGATTCCAGCATGAAGACCATGAAGTCCGAGGCCGATTTCAAGGCCGCCTGGGCGACGACGGCAAAGGACAAGCAGGACGCGATGATGAAGGAGTGCCAGGACGCGGCGATGAGCAAGCCGCATGCCGAATTCTGCGCCAACCTGATGCAGTACGCCGGCCATAAGTGATGTGCGGAAGATCGGGTCCTTACAGGCCTGATCGTTTCGTCTTTGCCAATGAGAGATGGCGGGCTTCATGGGCCCGCCATCTCCTTTCCGGGGAGCATCTCGGCAAAAGGCCATGGTTAATGCGCCCTTAACCTTCCCGCCGATAGTCTGGGAGACGAATCTCCCGGCATGCGTCACGCATCCGGCCAGGCATCGACACACGGGGAAGAGGCATGCGTTCAGGCGCTTCAGCACCGCTCGCGCTGACCGATACGGGACACGGCATCCAGGCGTTCGCGCGGCGGCAGGTTGGGCGCCTGGTCGGCGCCGGGATGTTCGTGTTCACCGCTTTCGGCGTCGCCAGCCTCGCTACCTGGAACGTCGCCGATCCAAGCTTCTCGCACGCCACCAACAACCTCGTCACCAACGCCATGGGCTATGCGGGCGCGGTGTTTTCCGACCTTGCCATGCAGTTCTTCGGCCTTGCCGCCGTCGCTGGGCTGGTGCCGGCGGTGATCTGGGGTTTTCTGCTCTTCTCCGCCCGCGGCATCGACAGGCTGGGCAAGCGCGGGCTTGCCTGGTTCGGCTTCGCGCTGCTTGCCGCGGCGATCGTCGGCTGCGTGACGCCGCCCAACACCTGGCCGCTGCCGACCGGTCTCGGCGGCGTGTTCGGCGATATGGTGCTGAAGATCCCGGGCATCGCCGTCGGCGGCTATCCGAAGGGCCTTTTCGCCACCATCATCGCCGTTGTGCTCGCGACGCCGGCGCTCTGGCTGTTCGCCTATGGCTCGGCGCTGATCGCGCGCAAGAACGGCTTTGCCGTCATGGAGCGCGCCGCCGAGCCGGAACCGCGCGAGCAGGACGATCTGCTCTTCGATGAGGATGAAGACGAGGGCGACGAAGGCATTCTTGCGCTCGGCGCCATCACCCATTGGTGGCTGTCCTTCCGTGCATGGATGCATCGGCGTGCCGCGCGCCGCAGGCAGGAGCGTGACGAGTTCGAGCCTCAGATTGAGCCGCGGGCCAGCGCCTGGCGCCGCGCCGCCGAACGGGTCGAATCGGCCGAGTACGCCGAATCCAGGATGAGCCCCGGCGGCCGCGCCCGTGTCGAGCCGGAATTCTTCGCCGCAATGGTCAACGACCGCAGCGCTTCGGTCGATCCCGTGGACGACAATGTCTTCGACGACGAAGAGGCCGATCTCGACGACTTCGACGACGAGGAGCCGGTCCAGCGCCGCGCCAATGTGCGCAACTTCCGCTCGGACGCGGCGACGCGCGTGGAGGCGCCTGCGCCGCGCCCGGTGCAAGGCGCACGCGTTCAGCGCGAGGCGCAGACCTCGCTCATCGGCTCCGGCACGTTCGAGATGCCGTCGCTGCATTTCCTGTCCGAACCGAAGAACGTCGCGAAAGACCCGAGCCTGTCGAAGGACGCGCTGGAGCAGAACGCAAGGCTGCTCGAAGGCGTGCTCGAGGATTTCGGCGTCAAGGGCGAGATCATCCATGTCCGCCCGGGTCCGGTCGTCACGCTCTATGAGCTGGAACCTGCGCCCGGTATCAAATCCTCGCGCGTCATCGGCCTCTCCGACGACATCGCCCGCTCGATGAGCGCGATCGCCTGCCGCGTCGCCGTCGTGCCCGGCCGCAACGCCATCGGCATCGAACTGCCGAATGCCAAGCGCGAGACAGTCTATCTGCGCGAGATCATGGCGAGCCGCGACTTCGAAACCACCAAGGCGAAGCTCGCCTTGGCGCTCGGCAAGACCATCAACGGCGAGGCGGTCATCGTCGACATCGCCAAGATGCCGCATGTGCTGGTCGCCGGCACCACCGGCTCGGGCAAGTCGGTCGCCATCAACACCATGATCCTGTCGCTGCTCTACCGGCTCACCCCGCAGGAATGCCGGCTGATCATGATCGATCCGAAGATGCTCGAGCTCTCGGTCTATGACGGCATCCCGCATCTGCTCACGCCCGTCGTCACCGATCCGAAGAAGGCCGTGGTGGCGCTGAAATGGACGGTGCGCGAGATGGAGGACCGCTACCGCAAGATGTCCAAGGTCGGCGTGCGCAACATCGACGGCTTCAACGCTCGCGTCAGCCAGGCCGAGAAGAAGGGTGAGAAAATCTCGCGCACCGTGCAGACCGGCTTCGACCGCCAGACGGGCGAGGCGATCTACGAGACGGAGGATCTCGACCTCGAGCCGATGCCCTATATCGTCGTCATCATCGACGAAATGGCCGACCTGATGATGGTGGCCGGCAAGGACATCGAAGGCGCGGTGCAGCGCCTGGCGCAGATGGCGCGCGCCGCCGGCATCCATGTCATCATGGCGACGCAGCGCCCGTCGGTCGACGTCATCACCGGCACCATCAAGGCCAATTTCCCCACCCGCATCTCATTCCAGGTAACGTCGAAGATCGACAGCCGCACCATCCTGGGCGAGCAGGGCGCCGAGCAGCTGCTCGGCATGGGCGACATGCTCTACATGGCGGGCGGCGGCCGCATCCAGCGTGTCCACGGTCCCTTCGTCTCGGACGACGAGGTCGAACGGATCGTCGGCCATCTCAAACTGCAGGGCGTGCCGGAGTATCTCGACGCCATCACCGAGGATGACGAGGAAGACGATGAGGACGGCGCCTCGGGCCGGGGCGGTTCCGGCGGCGGCGGTGGGGGCGGCAATTTCGAGGATTCCGACGATCCCTACGATCAGGCGGTGGCCGTGGTGCTGCGCGACGGCAAGGCCTCGACCAGCTACATCCAGCGCCGGCTGGGCATCGGCTACAACCGCGCGGCGTCAATCATCGAGAAGATGGAGAAGGAAGGCATCGTCGGCCCGGCCAACCACGCCGGCAAACGCGAGATTCTCGTTCCCACCGAGGACGATAAGTTCTAGAGCGGCGACGTCCACGGGAGGCGGCCGGCAACTTTGAACCCTCTGGCGCGTTGATGCGACCAAGCGCCGTGCGACCCGCCAAACTTAGGCCCAACTGGCGGTCCAGAGACTGCGACCAAGGCAAATCACAGGAAGTGAACGGCATGAAGACCCAGACAGATTTCGCTCCGACCCGCCGACAGCTGCTCGGCCTTGGCCTGGTGCTTGCGGGCGCCGCCGCCATCAATGTCGTGCCGGGCTTCCAACTTCTGGCCTTGGCTCAGGCCGCCGTTCCGCCGGCGGCGCAAAAGATCGCCGACCATTTTTCCTCGGTCAAATCGATGAGCGGCGAATTCGTGCAGTTCGGCCCGAAGGGCGAGCAGACCGGCGGCAAGTTCTTCCTCGAACGTCCCGGCAAAATCCGTTTCAACTATGACGGATCGTCGAATTTCCGGGTGATCTCGGACGGCAAGTCGGTCGTCATCCTCAACAAGAAGCTGAACACCTCCGACCTCTATCCGCTGTCGAAGACGCCCTTGAAGCTTTTGCTCGACGACCGGATCGATCTCTCCGGCGGGCGCGTGAAGGCCGTCAAGGAAGAAGACGACCTCACCACCATCCAACTCTCCGACAAGTCGGTGTTCGGCAACGCCAAGATCACCATGATGTTTGATCCGAAGACCTATGAACTGCGCCAGTGGACGATCACCGACGCGCAGGGCAAGGACACGACGGTGATGATCTTCAACGTCAAGGAAGGCGTCTCCATTCCGGACGGCACCTTCGCCATCGACTATACGGCGAACCGCGAGCTCAATACCAAGACGCGGTAGGTCCGCCCATATTCAGGGCAGGGCCGGCTTGCAGCGCGGGCCGGCTTGTCTTTATGGCGCGTGGCTGGCAGTAGATCGGCGATCTTTTGCCGGACCTGCCTGAATGCCCTTCACCATAGCCACCTGGAACATCAACTCGGTGCGTCTGCGCATGCCGATCGTCGAGCGGCTGCTCAAGGAGCACGCGCCGGACGTGCTCTGCCTGCAGGAAACCAAGGTCCCGGACGAGCTGTTTCCGGAAAAGGCTTTCCGCAAGGCCGGATACCAGCACATCCTGTTCCACGGCCAGAAAGGCTATCACGGCGTGGCGACGGTCGCGCGCCGGCCGATCGCGCTGGTCGAGAAGCGGCGTTTCTGCGAGATCGACGACAGCCGGCATCTCTCGGTCAGGGTCCAGGCCGGCGGCAGGTCGATTCTGCTGCACAATTTCTACGTTCCGGCCGGCGGCGATGAGCCCGACCCGGAGATCAACCGGAAATTCCGCCACAAGCTCGATTTCGTCTATGAGATGAACAGCGTGCCGGCGAGCGAGCACGATGCCTCGATCCTGGTGGGCGACCTCAACATCGCGCCGCAGGAGCATGACGTGTGGTCGCACAAGCAATTGCTCAACGTCGTCAGCCACACGCCGGTCGAGACCGAAAACTTCGAGGCGATGCGGCGGGCCGGCGGCTGGGTTGACCTGATGCGGCTCAACGTGCCGGCCGAGCAAAAGCTCTACACCTGGTGGAGCTACCGCGCGAAGGACTGGCAAGCATCGGACCGCGGCCGGCGGCTCGACCATATCTGGTCGTCCGCCAATCTGGTGCCGAGCTTTGCCGGTTACGAGATTGTCAAGGCGGCGCGCGGCTGGGAGAAGCCGTCGGACCATGTGCCGGTCATCGCTAAGTTTGAATTGGATTGAGCGCTATCAATCGGCAGAGACGCTGCGGCGCGTCTATTCCGTAAACCGTGGCGCGAGCTCCTCGATGCGGGCGATCATCTCTTGGAATTCCTCCAGGATGCGCTCGTGCAGCTGCACCGCGAGCTCCGGATATTCCTCGAGGATGCGGCGAAACATCTTTCGGCTCAAGCGGATAACTTCCGAATCGATCGCGGCCGAGGCGCTGGTCAGCCGGTTGGTGTCGGCGATAAGGGCCAGTTCGCTGAGCATGGCGCCGGGGCCTGCCGTGCCGATCGGGACGCGTTCGCCGGTGCCTTGCTCGCGATAGAGGACTATGCGCCCGCTGACGACGATATAGGCCGAGTCGGCCACGTCATCCTCGCGGTAGAGCTTGTGGTCGGCCTGCAGAAAAGTGGTCTCGGCGCCGAAGGCCAGCAGGCGCAACTGTTCCTGCGTGAAGCCCTGAAAAAGCTTCACGGCGGACAGGATGCGGATGTCGTCATCCAGCGCCATCCTAGCTGTGTCCCCGAGCGGTCAGTCCAGTCCCTCCTTTGGAGCGCCGTCTCCTTGCGGGAGCGCGCACTCCAACTTTCAATCACGCATCGTGCGATGCGTGCAGCGAGCCGATCCATCACCCTCCAGCATCAGGATCGTACCCGAGGCAATCCCGCCCGACCGCCTATCTGTTTGGTTCGACGCAATTCCGATCGGAAAACCGCTTTCACACTTTTCCTGGAATCGCTCTAGATCATGAAATGTTTAAGGAACCAGCTTGTAGCCGCCGCTTTCTGTCACAAGAATTTCGGCATTGGAAGGATCGCGCTCAATCTTCTGGCGCAGCCGGTAGACATGGGTTTCCAGCGTGTGGGTGGTGACGCCGGAATTGTAACCCCACACTTCTTCCAAGAGCACGTCGCGCGTTACCACCTTCTGGTCGGCGCGATAGAGATATTTGATGATCGAGGCTTCCTTTTCGGTCAGCCGCACCTTGGCGCCGCGCGGATCGATCAAAAGCTTCTGGCTGGGCTTGAAGGTGTAGGGGCCGACCGAGAAGGTGGCGTCCTCGCTCTGCTCGTGCTGGCGCAACTGCGCACGGATGCGCGCCAAGAGCACCGCGAAGCGGAAAGGCTTGGTGACGTAATCGTTGGCGCCGGCCTCGAGCCCCAGAATGGTGTCGGAATCGGTGTCGTGGCCGGTCAGCATGATGATCGGGGCCTTATAGCCGCCCTTGCGCAGGATCTTCACCGCCTCGCGACCGTCCATGTCTGGCAGGCCGACGTCCATGATGAGCAGATCGACAAGGCCGCCGCGCGCCGTGGCGACGCCTTTTGCGGCAGTGGCTTCCTGCTGGACGTCGAATTCCTCGTAAAGCGCCAGTTGCTCGACGAGGGTGGCTCGCAGGTCGTCGTCGTCGTCAACGATCAGAATGGTGCGTGATGTCATGATCAATCCGTTGTTTTAAAAAGAATATTCAGTTGACCTCCCCCCATTTATGCGGAAGCTCACCGGCGCAACAGTCGTTCACAGTGATTTGTTCCGTGAGACAATCATACAAGAAAAAACGCGCGCGCAATGCGGCAGGCGAATTTTTGCCGAAGGGGCTGCATGTCCTGGTTGTGCGTGCGAGGCCCGGCAACCCTGCGCAGGGATTGCTGCAAGCCGGCCAAACGGTGTTTCCCTGCGCCCTCGGGCGCGGCGGCATTTCCGCCAGCAAGCGCGAGGGCGACGGCGCGACGCCACTGGCTGCGATGCGGATATTGTCAGGCTATTTCCGCAACGACCAGTTTCCCGGCGGCCGCCGGACGGGGCTGGCGATGGCGCCGATCGGCCCGGATCTCGGCTGGTGCGAGGTGCCGGACGACCGCAACTACAATCGGCCGGTTAAGATCCCTTACGGCGCCAGCCATGAACGGATGCGGCGCGCCGACCGGCTCTACGATGTGTGCCTGGTGCTGGACTGGAACATCGCGCCGCGCCGGCGCGGGTGCGGCAGCGCGATCTTCTTCCATCTGGCGCGTCCCGGCTTCACGCCGACGCAAGGCTGCGTCGCGGTAACGGCGCGCACCATGGCGAGGCTGCTGCCGCTGCTGTCGGACCGGACCGTGGTGAAGGTAGTGAGG
>NZ_RZSV01000116.1:0-17096 GCF_004023205.1 Mesorhizobium sp. M1A.F.Ca.IN.020.03.2.1
AGCGACGACGTCGTCGATCCAGCCTTCGGCGAGCCGGGCGCCGGGTTCCAGAAGCAGCAGCCAGTCGCCCTTGGCCTGGCCGATGCCTGTTGCGATGCCGCCGGCGACAAGGTGGCAGCCGGCATGCTCGGCGACGCGATGCGTCTGGTCGGTCGAGCCAATGTCGCAGACGATGACGTCGCGCACCACGCCCTCGACCGCGCCGCCGATCAGCGAGGCCAGCGTGCGGGCAAGGCCTTCTTCGTCGTTCCTGGTTTCGATAAGGACGCTGAGCATTTTAGCCGAATAGCGGAAAGCGCGGCGCTGCGCCAGATGCGCGTTCTGAACGAGAAAGTTCTTGCTTTGTTCTCATTGGCAAAATAGGAATAGTTTCATGAACAGAGCGATTCGACAGCCTACCGACAGTCCCTGGGAGAGGGCGAAAATGGAACAGATCGTGCGCGCCGACATTGCCGCTTTCGGAGCAGGCAGAGCCGAGATGGCAAATGCAATGATAGACCAGAGCGGCATGCGCGTGCGGCCGGACCGCAATCGCGGACGCTCCGCGGGCATCAATCCGTCCGGCCGCTTCGAGCCGGTCAGCCGGCATGTGTTCGACGATGGCTGGAACTCGCTGGAGGAACTGCCGCCGTTCAAGACGGAGGTGCAGGTCGAGAAGCCGCGCACCATCATCACGCGCAACGAGTCGCCGGACATTTCCTTCGATCGTTCGATCAATCCCTATCGCGGCTGCGAGCATGGCTGCGTCTACTGCTTTGCCAGGCCGACGCATTCCTTCATGGGCCTGTCGCCGGGGCTCGATTTCGAATCGAAGCTGTTTGCCAAGCCCGATGCGGCGCGAATGCTGGATAGGGAATTGTCGAAGTCCGGCTACCAGCCGCGCACCATCGCCATCGGCACCAACACCGATCCCTATCAGCCGATCGAAAAGCAATACCGCATCATGCGCGAGATCCTGGAGGTGCTGGAGGCGCGTGGCCATCCGGTCGGCATCGTAACCAAGTCGGCACTGGTGACGCGCGATATCGACATCCTGTCGCGCATGGCCGAGCGCGGGCTCGCCAAGGTGGCGCTGTCGGTGACGACGCTCGACCGCATGCTGGCGAGAACCATGGAGCCGCGTGCCTCGACGCCGACAAAGCGGCTGGAAGCGATAAGGCAGCTTTCGGATGCCGGCGTCCCCGCCTCGGTGATGGTGGCGCCGATCATTCCCGGCCTCACCGATCCGGAGATGGAGCGCATCCTCGATTCGGCGCGCGCCGCCGGCGCCAGGGAGGCAGGCTATGTCGTGCTGCGTCTGCCGCTCGAGGTGGCGCCGATCTTCAAGGACTGGCTGTTGCGCCATTATCCGGATCGCTACCGGCATGTGATGTCGCTGATCCGCTCGATGCGCGACGGCAAGGACTACGATTCGGAATGGGGCAAGCGCATGAAGGGCGCCGGACCCTATGCCTGGCAGATCGGCCGGCGCTTCGAGATCGCCGCCAAGCGGCTCGGCCTCAATGCCGAGCGGCGGCAGCTTCGGACCGACCAATTCGTCGCAGGCTCCGGCGTCGGCGAGCAGTTGATGCTGCTGTGAAGATGATGCCGGCCGCGAAGGCCGGCGGCTAAGGCAACTCGGGAGGCAGAGTTTTGCGCCCGGATTGCGATCCGCTAACCCTCTGTTTTGATGTAACTTCGTACGGAAGGCCCGCTACGCACTCTTCCTGGAATTGCTCAAGAATCCCGTCCGGCCCAGTCCCCCGGCCGTGAGACGGTGCCCTCCCGGTCCGACGCCCCATCCGACCCGGAGGGACTTGCGGAGAATCGGAGCCGATGCGAACCTCGCCGCACCATGGCTCGCGCGCGTTCCGATTCTCCGCTTCTCTTCGAAATGGTCGAGAAGCCCGACTTCTCGATTGAAACGAAAGCGATGGCCGAGGGGCTGTGGCCGGTAGCGGGGATGGACGAGGCGGGCCGCGGGCCGCTTGCCGGTCCGGTGGTGGCCGCGGCCGTGGTGCTCAACCCGGCCAACATTCCCGAAGGGCTCGACGATTCCAAGCGCCTCACCCATCTGCAGCGCGAGGCGCTGTTCCTCAAAATCCTGGGCTCGGCGCTCAGCGTCTCGATGGCCTCGATCAGCGCCGAAGGCATCGACAACAGCAACATTCTGAAAGCCAGCCTGGAAGCCATGCGTCGCGCCGCCGCCGGACTGTCGCTGCCGCCCAAACTGGCGCTGGCGGACGGCCGCGACGTGCCGCCAGGGCTCACCTGCGAGGGACGCGCGCTGATCAAGGGCGACCAGCGCTCGCAATCTATCGCCGCCGCCTCGATCATCGCCAAGGTGATGCGCGACCGCATGATGTGCGGCTGCGGCGGCCATCATGAGCATTACGGGTTCGAAATGCATATGGGCTACGCGACGGTCCGCCACCGGACCGCGATCGAGGCGCATGGCCCGGTGGCGCGACTGCATAGGGCGTCGTTCGCACCGTTCCGGTTTGGCGGCGTCGAGGTGGCGGAAGCGGAAGAGAGCTTCGAGGGAATAGATTAATCTCCCCTCTTGAAGGCAGGCTGAGAGTCGTCGCGCGTGAAGCGCCAACGCCCTCAGTCGCACAAGGGGTTGAGCTCTACGCGCAACGGCCCCCTCTGTCGCCTTCGGCGACATCTCCCCCTCAAGGGGGAAGATTATTCGCGCCCAAAAACAAAAAAGCCGCCGGGTTGCCCAGGCGGCTTCATGTCAGCAACGGCAGAGCCGCTCAGTTCAGCTTGGCCTTCACGTCCTGCAGCGCCGACTTGAACAAATCGGCGCCGGCCTTGGCGTCGACCTTGGCGGCAAGCAGCGCACGGGCGGCCTCGACGGCGATGTCGACGGCGCTGGCACGCACCTCGCCGATCGCTTCGCGCTCGGCCTGGCTGATCTTCTGCTCGGCAAGCGCCGTGCGCCGGGCGACGTAGTCCTCGGTCTTCTTATGCGCCTCGGAAGCAAGGAGCTCGGCCTCGCGCTTGGCGGCGGCGACGATGTCGGCGGCCTCCTTCTCGGCTTCCTTGCGCTTCTGCTGGTATTGGCCGAGCAGCTGCTGGGCCTCTTCGCGCAGGCGGCGCGCTTCCTCGAGCTCGCTGCTAATCTTGGCCGCACGGGAATCGAGCGACTTTGCGAGCATGCCCGGCACCTTCAGATAGATGACGGCGCCGAGGAAGATGATCAGGGCAATGGTGGCCCAGAGCGTAGCAAGTGATGTGGCGTCCATGATGGCCTCCTCACCGGGTCGCGGATTTGACCGCGGCCGAAATCTCGGCCTTGTCGGTCGTGCCGCCGACCAGCGCCTCGACGATGGCCGACGTGGTGTCCTCGGCTATCGTGCCGACTTCCTTCATCGCCTTGGCCTTGATCGAGGCGATGCTCGCCTCGGCTTCGCCGAGCTTCTTCTCGAGTTCCGCCTCGAGCTTCTTGCGCGTGCTTTCGGCTTCGCTCTTGGCGGCGTCGCTCGCCTGCTGGCCGATCTTGTTGGCGTTGGCCTTAGCTTCCGCCAATTCCTGCTCATAGGCGGCAACGGCAGCGTCCGCCTCGCCCTTCAGCCTGGCGGCGTGGTCGAGATCCTGGGTGATGCGATCGTTGCGGACATCGATGATACCGCCGATGCGCGGCATCACAACCCGCTTCAGGAACAGATAGAAGAGCCCGAAGGTGATGACGAGCCACAGGATCTGCGACGGGAAGGTCTCGGCATTGAACGGCGGGAACGTGCCATGCTCCTCGGCAGGCACGGCGGTGCCCGCATGCGTATCGCCCTCGGCCGTGGCCGGCGCGGATTCTTGCGCAAAGGCAGATGTCACGAACATCTCATTCCCCTGTCCATAAGGCGGGGCCGCACCATGCGGCCCCTTTCGTCAGCGCGTGGTTCTTACCTGAAGACCAGCAGCAGCGCGATGAGGAGCGAGAAGATGCCCAGCGCTTCGGTCACGGCGAAGCCGAAGATCAGGCGGCCGAACTGGCCGTCAGCGGCCGACGGGTTGCGGAGCGCACCCGAGAGATAGCTGCCGAAGATGTTGCCGAGGCCGATGCCGGCGCCGCCCATGCCGATGCAGGCGATACCAGCGCCGATAGCAGCTGCTGCAGTTGCGTCCATTTCAAAACTCCTGTGGTTTTCGTAATCGTTGCGGTTGGTACGTTGGGTATGCTGGCGCCGGGGCGCCGGTGAAAATCGATCAGTGGCTCGGGTGCAGAGCGTCGTTCAGATACATGCAGGTCAGCACCGCGAAGACGTAGGCCTGCAGGAAGGCGACCAGCAGTTCCAGCGCCGTCAGGGCAACCGCCATGGCGAGCGGCAGGACCGAGCCGGCGATGCCGACCGCACCCAGCGCGCTGAGGCTGACGACGAAGCCCGAAAACACTTTCAGCGTGATGTGGCCGGCCAGCATGTTGGCGAAAAGACGAACGGAGAGGCTGACCGGACGCGAGACAAAGGAAATGACTTCGATCGCCACCACCAGCGGCATCAGATAGCCAGGCACGCCATGCGGCACGAACAGCTTGAGGAAGCCGAGGCCGTGCTTGGCGAAGCCGTAGACGATGACGGTGCCAATGACCAGGATCGCCAGCGTGAAGGTGACGATGATGTGGCTGGTGACGGTGAAGAAATAAGGGAACAGGCCGATCAGGTTGGCGACCAGCACGAACATGAACAGCGAGAACACCAGCGGGAAGAACTGCATGCCCTGCTTGCCCGCCGCATCGCGCAGCATGTTGCCGACGAACTCATAGGCCATTTCCGAGACCGACTGCAGGCGGCCAGGAATGAGGGCGCGGCTGGCGGTGCTCATGTAGAGGAAAGCGGAAGCGACGGCGATCGTCACGACCATGAACAGAGCGGAGTTGGTGAAAGAAATGTCGTAGCCGCCGATATGAAGCGGGATGATCGGATGGATCTGGAACTGGTGGATCGGATCGACCTGGTCAGCAGCAGCCACTTTAAATCCCCGTCAAAGCCACAACCGGCTTCTTAACTTTCTTTCGCGCCTTGCGGCGCCTTACTTCAGTCCTTCGGTTCGGGCGGCTTGCCGCCCTGGCCGAATTCCGATGCAAGTCCCGACGAACGCAGGACATTGAGTATACCGGCGCCAAAACCCAGCAGCAGGCCGACGATCAGACCCCAGGGCGCGATTCCCGCCAAGCGGTCGATGATCCAGCCCAGGCCGACACCAACCACCACTCCGGCGATGAACTCGCTGGACAGTTTCAGGGCCTGACCGTAACCGGTCGCAGCTTTCGCTTCGTCTTTCCCCTCGAGCCGGTCCGTGCGTCTTGATGCAAGCGATGCTTCAAGCTCGCGCCGGCGGCGCTCAAGTTCGTCGTCGCGGATGGTGGCTTCTGGCTGCCTGCCGCGGCCGGTTTCTCCGGTTCCGTCTGGCCCGTTTTTGTCGGCCATCGCAACCCCCCTGCCCGGGCAGACGATCACCGTCCGTCCGCTTCTAAAGTCGCCGGCAACATAGTTAGCGGGTCCGCGCCCGTCAAGCCACGGGCCGAACTTCAAAGCGATGTATTTTCCGCTTTCAAATCAATGGGTTATCCGGGTGCGACATCGTGCCCGTCACGCCTGTGCGAGGACTCGGCGCGAATCCGGGCGACAAAGCCGCGCTGATCGGTGCGCGCAGCAAACGAGAAAGAGCGTTGCCGCGGGGTGCCGATCAAGCGGCTCAGTTCGAGCCGCCTAAACGGCTCAGCTCCAGCCGCCGCCATAGGTGCGATAGAAGATATGCAGGCCGATCCTGGTCATGCGCTGCATGGCGCGCGCCCAGCCCGGATGGACGTAATTGGCGTAGTAATGCGTCGAGGATCCGACCTCGGGGATGAAGATCTTGCCGGCGGTCACCGCCATGGCGACATCCTGGGCGGTCTTGTACGCGACGGGGTCGTTGATGCGCTTCTTCCTGCCGTCACAGGCGAAGGAGAACTGGCAGCGGTTGAACCAGTTGTCGTTCTGGTAGACGACACCGCAGATCGTCTTCGGATAGGCAGGGTTGCGGACGCGGTTGAGGATCACCTGCGCCACCGCGGCCTGGCCGCGCACCGGTTCGCTGCGCGCCTCGAAATAGATGCCCTTGGCGAGGCATTCCTGTTCCGGCTTGGAGAAGACGGCCGCAGGCAGCGGATTCTGCATCCAGGCGTGATCCCCCTTGCCCATCGGCGGGATGAAGCGGCCGTCATTCGGATCGTCCTGCAGCAGAGCCTCAAAGGGCGAGGCCTTGGCATAGTCCGGCGCCGACTGGGCATAGGCGGTGGCGAGGATGTCCGGCTTGTCGTTGTTGACGAGAGCGACGAGAGCCGCCGGCAAATCCGGATCGGGCTTCTTGTCCTCGCGGATGTGGAAGGCCTGGGCGATCTGGATTTCCTTGCCCTTGATGCCGGGCTTGGCGAAAGTCAGCTTCAGGCCGCTGTCCATCGCCGGACGGAGCAGCGAGGAGGTGCGCTCGAAGATGGAGCCGGCGCTGAAATTCTTCGGCGGCGCAACGGGCGACACCTGGACGAGGCGGCCCTTCTTGTCGGCGCGCACGACGCGGTCCTCATCGGGCGTAGCGCCGGCGACATTGCCCTTGCCGCGGAGCGCCACCGTGCCAACGCCAGGCAGGTCCACGCCGGAGCCGGAGATCGAGCCCGTGGCGGCCGAATCGACGAACGGCATCTCGGCGGCGTGCACCGAGCCGGCGACGGATTTTTCGACATAGGCATTCCAGCGATGACTGGGCGACTCCAGCCCGGACACGAGGCTTGCCATATCCTGGTAAGCGACGACGGACGGAAAGCCGACCCAGAAGCCGAGCCCCAGAACCAAAGGAGGAAGGAAGGAACGTTTATTCGCAACGGCGGCGGCGACGAGCCGCGTAAGAACGCGTCGATGCACGGAACTCTCCAGAAACGCTACTGACCCCGGAGAGCCAAAATGAAGCATTAACCTTGATGGGGGGTTAACGGCACCGATCGTGTTTTTTTCATGTTGCAGATAAGCCGGCCTCCGCCAGCTGTGGAAAGCCGGCGAAAACGTCAGGCCGTGCGCAGAAAAATCGGCCATGCGATCGCCGCGCAGATCGCGGCCGCCAGCCACACGCCCGGCCATGCGAAGAGAAGCAGAAGCCAGGGAATGGCGATCGGCACCAGGCAGAAGCCGACAAAGACCAGAGTGTTGGCGAGGCTGAGCGCGGTGCCGACATGGCCGGCACCGGCAAGTGTCGCAAGCTCGGTATAGGCAACGCCATGCCAGGCCGATACGCAGATGCCGGCTACGATCACCATAAGGGGCAGGAGCAACAGCAGCGACGGCTGCCTGGCTGCAGGGATGGCCAGAACCCATAGCACCAGGAAGGCCAGCGCGCTCAGCGCGCTGCAGAACCTCAGGAACGGCCTTCGGTTGCGGTGGCGGTCGGTGTAGCGGCCGCTCCAGACACGCATCACCATGGCGCCCGTCTGCACGGCGGCGAGGGTGGCGCTGGTCACCCATGTGCCCGTGCCGGCAAAGTCGTGCAGGAAGACGGAGGCAAAGGTGAGCACCGCCACCTGCGGGAAGCAGAGCAGGCCGATGGCTGCCGAGATGCGCCAGACCTCGATGTTGCGCAGCGGCGCCGGGCCGGTCGTGACGGCGGCGGCATGCGCGTCGCCTTGCGCCGGCGGCTCCTGCAACCAGCGCCGGGCAAAGCAAGCCGAGAGCGCGGTGAGAGCCGCCAGCAGGCCGAAGACGGCGGCGAAGCCGAAGCCCAAGGCTAGCCACGGCAGGACGAGCGCGCCGAGCCCGCCGCCAAGCGGCACCGCCGTCTGCCTGATGCTCATGGCGAAGCCGCGCTGTCTTCGCCGAACCAGCCCATGATGGCGCGGCCGCTGGAGCCGTTGACGCTGCCGCCGAGCAGGCCTGCAACGAGCAGGCTGGCCGAAAGCAGCACGACACCGGGAGCGGCTGTTTTCGTCGGCACGACGAGGATTGCCATGGCAAAAAGCCACACGGCCGTCGCGCCGAGCCCGGTCAGCAGCACGCGGCGGTCGCCCCAGCGGTCGGTAAGCACGCCCCAGGGCAGTTCGCTGAGCGCCACGCCGAGGCCGAGCAGACCGAGCGCAGCGCCGAGCGAGGCATTGTCGAGATGGTAGTCCTGGCGCATCACCACAGCCGTCGCCGGGATGCCGGAGAAGGTAGCGGAGAAGCCGGCATTGGCGGCGACGCCGATGCCGAGCACCTTCCATCGATGGGTGGGCCCGAAGGCGCGGCCAGCCGAAGCGGCGGCGCCTGCCGCGGGCCGACGGCAATCGTTGCGAGTTACGATGGCGGACATGATCTCGTATTCCCTCTGCGCCGGTCGATCGGTCTTGACCGGTCGGATGTAGCGCCATAGTTTCATCCAGATAATCAGCAAGTTTTTGATCGATAATCCTGAAAATAAGGACGATCTCATGCGACGCGTCACATTCGACCTCGACGTGCTCAGGACCTTCGTCACCGGCATGGAGCTTGGCAGTTTCGCCAAGGCGGCCGAGCGGCTCGGCCGCTCGACCTCTGCCGTCAGCGCGCAGCTGAAGAAGCTGGAAGAACAGGCGGCGACCCCGGTCCTCCGCAAGGCGGGGCGCGGCCTGGCGCTTACCGAAGCTGGTGAAACGATGCTCGGCTATGCGCGGCGTCTCATCGAGCTCAATGACGAGGCGGCCTCAGCTATCCGCGACGTCGAGCTGGAAGGCTGGGTGCGGCTCGGCCTGCAGGAGGACTTCGGCGAGGCCGTGCTGCCGGAGGTGCTCGGCCGGTTTGCCCGTGCGCATCCCAAGGTCCGGATCGAAGCGCGGATCGGACGCAGCCATGAGCTCGCCGAGCGCGTCGTCTCAGGCAGCCTCGACATCGCGCTGGCCTGGCACGACGGCACGATCCTGCCCTACAGCCGGCATGTCGCCGAGGTGCAGGCGCGCTGGATCGGCCCGGCTAAACCGATGCAAGCCGGCCACAATGGTGAAGCGCTGCCGCTGGTGTTGTTCGAGGCGCCATGCCTGCTGCGCACCGTGGCGACCGAGACGCTCGACCGCGCCGGCCTCGCCTGGCGCATGGCGTTCTCGAGTCCCAGCCTCGGCGGCATCTGGGCGGCGGTCGCCGCGGGTCTCGGGCTGACGATCCGCACCGATATCGGCCTGCCAGCCACTGTCAGGGCGATCGCGCCGGGCGTGCTCGGGCTGCCGCTCCTGCCGATGATGGCGCTGCATCTGCACCAGAAGGATGCCGAGCTCGATCCGGTGGCGGCACGGCTGGCAGAGATATTGCTGGAGGCGGCGCTGGATACGCTGCCGGAGGGAGCGCGTTTCGGCGAGGGCTTGCGAGCGGTCGCGTAGGTTCCAAGCCATTCTTCATCCTCGAGCGGAGCAAGGAGCGAAGCGACACGGCACAGACCCGTGAATGACGACGGGAGGGGCGCTGCCGACCCTTTCCCACAAAGGGCTCAGCGCTTCTTCGCCCGACCTGCGAAAGGATTCTCCGAGGTGCGCAGCGCCATGCGGATCGGCACGCCGGGCATGTCGAAAGCATCACGCAGGCTGTTCGAGAGGTAGCGGACATAGGATTGCGGCATCGCGTCCGGGCGCGAGCAGGAGACGACGAAACCCGGCGGCCGGGTTTTTGCCTGCGTGACATATTTGATCTTCAGCCGGCGGCCGGCGACGGCGGGCGGCGGATGATGCGCCAGAATGCCTTCCAGCCAGCGGTTGAGCTTGCCGGTCGAGACGCGGCTGTTCCAGACCTTGTGCGTCTTGATGACGGCGTCCATCAGCCGATCGAGGCCGCGCCCGGTCTCGGCAGAGACCGTCACCGCCTGAATGCCGCGCACTTGGGGAAGCAACCGCTCGGTCTTTTCGCGCAGCTCGGCCAGAAGCTCCTGCGGGTTGTCGATCAGGTCCCATTTGTTGAAGGCGATCACCGGCGCGCGGCCCTCGCGAATGATCAGGTCGGCGATTTGCAGGTCCTGCTTCTCGAAGGGGATGGTGGCGTCGAGCACGATGATGACGATCTCGGCGAAGCGGATAGCGCGCAGGCCATCCTGCACCGAAAGCTTCTCTAGCTTTTCCTGGACTTTGGACTTGCGCCGCATGCCGGCGGTGTCGAACAGCTTTATCCGGCGGCCGCGCCAGTCCCAGTCGACCGAGATGGAATCGCGGGTGATGCCGGCCTCGGGTCCGGTCAGCAGCCGCTCCTCGCCGATCAGCGCATTGATCAGCGTCGACTTGCCGGCATTGGGGCGGCCGACCACGGCTATGCGCAGCGGCTTGGTCTCGTCATAGGCCGGCTCGGCGTCGGGGTCGGCGATATCCTCGCCGATAAGCACCTCGCTCACGGCGATCTCATCGCCCGGCTGTTGCGCGTCCTCGCCGAAGGCGCGTTCCTCGCCGAGTGCCGCGATCACCGCATCGCGCAGATCGGGCATGCCTTGGCCATGCTCGGCCGAGACGGGGATCGGCTCGCCGAGGCCGAGTTCCCAGGCTTCCAGCATGCCGCCTTGCGCGCCTCGCGCTTCCGCCTTGTTGGCCACCAGCACCACCGGCTTGCCGGATTTGCGGACCACGTCGGCGAAGGTCCGGTCGTCGGGCATCAGGCCCGACTTGGCATCGACGGTGAAGAAGATCAGGTCGGCCTCGCGGATGGCGATCTCGGTCTGCTGGCGCATGCGGCCGGGCAGCGTCGAGGCAGCCGCATCCTCGAAGCCGGCGGTGTCGATGACGTCGAAGTGAAGATCGTAAAGCTTGGCGGCATGGACGCGACGATCGCGCGTCACGCCCGGCGTGTCGTCGACAAGCGCCAGCTTCTTTCCCACCAGCCGATTGAAAAGAGTCGATTTGCCGACATTAGGCCGGCCGATGATGGCGACTTTGAACGTCATCCGGGGTCACGAAGCGTTGCCCGACCCGCGGATCAGCTCGGACATCAACTGCGCCCGCTGGCGCGCATTGCGCGGGGCGCCGTCATCCGAAGCGATCTGGTCGAACAGTTTCAGCGCATCCGCCGACTTGCCTTCCTTCCAGGCGGCAAGGCCGAGCGCCTCACGCGCCGAGCTGCGCAGCGGATTGGTGTCGGCGGTGAGCGCCTCGACACGGCTGGAGACATCGGCAAACGAGCCGTGATCCACCAGCAGCAGCGCCGCTCTCAATCGCGCCATGTCGCGGATGCCTGCGGGAATGGCGCTGTCGGCCGCGACCGCATCGAAATCCTTGACGGCGGCGTCGACGTCTCCCTTGTCGGCCTTGACGGTCGCGGCCCGCATGCGGGCGAGCAGCGGATAGGCGCCATAGCCATCCTTTTCCAGCTGATCGAGAGCGGCGATCGCCTCGTCGTTCTTGCCGTCATTTGCGAGCTTGAGCGCCTGCGAGAAGGCATCGCCCGACCGGTTGGCGCGGGTCTCGTCCCAGTAGCGGTAGCCGACGAAGGCGGCAGTCGCCACCACGATCAGGATCGCGGCACCGAGCAGGGCCGGACCAAAGCGGTCCCACAGCGCCTGCGCCTGCTCGCGACGAATCTCTTCGTTGACTTCGCGGATAAAACTGTCGTCCGACATCAATCAAAAACCATTGCGGCCCCGGAACGGAGCGCTTCTTGAGCCCCGCGTTTTAGCGAAATTTCGTCGGCATGGAAGGGGGATCGCCGGAAAATCGGCGGAGGCTCCCAGTGCCCCACAGGCCTTGCCGGAACGCATCGATGCTACATTTGGGCGATAGACGGCTTTCCTACAGCCCCAAAGGTTGCCCAAAAGGTTGCCAGTGCCACGTTCGTTCCGCGTCCTTGCGTTCAGCCTCGCCTGGCTTGGCTCCGTTGGCACGGGGCTTGCCGATCCGCCGAAACCGATGGCGGCGAAACCAAAGCAGATCGTGCTTATCTCCTTCGACAGCGCACGCGAGATCTCGCAATGGGAGCGCAGCCGCGCGCTGGCAAAGCGCACCGGCGCGCATTTCACGTATTTTCTGTCCTGCGTCTTCCTGCTCTCGCCGAAAACGCGCGCCGAGTACGTCGCGCCCGGCAAGGGTGCCAGCAAATCGAATATCGGCTTCGCCGCCTCGGAGCCGGATGTCGCGGACCGGCTGCAACAGATCCGGCTCGCGGCCGCCGAAGGTCACGACATCGGCAGTCATGCCTGCGGACATTTCGACGGCAAGGGCTGGAGCAAGGCCGACTGGCTGGCCGAGTTCTCAGCGTTCCGCCGCGTCCTCGAAAACGCCTATGCGATCAACGGCATTTCGCCGGAGCCGCCTGGCTGGCGTGATTTCGCCCGCCATGCCGTGATCGGTTTCCGCGCGCCGTACCTCTCGGCCGGTAGGGCCCTTTACGAAGCGCTGCCCCAGGCCGGCTTCCAATATGACGCAAGCGGTGTCTCGAACGGCCCTGCCCTGCCGCGCGCAAAGGACGGCACCACCCGCTTTGCATTGCCGCAGATTCCGGAGGGGCCGAAGTCGAAGCGGGTGGTGGCGATGGACTACAACCTCTATGTCCGCCATTCGGGCGGCTTCGAGAAGCCGTCGATGGCGGGCGAGTTCGCCGACCGCGCCTATCGGGCGTTTCGCGCCGCCTTCGATGCGCAATACAACGGCAAACGACTTCCGCTGGGGCTCGGCTTCCACTTCACGCAGATGAATGCCGGCGCCTACTGGAACGCGCTGGAGCGCGTTGCCGGTGAAGTCTGCGTCATGGAGCAGGTCGAATGCATCAGCTTCCGCGACTATATCGAGCGGCAGCGCTCCGGCGATGCACGGGTTGCCGTGGGCGGCTGAGCCGCCCACTTCCAATCTCTTGCCTGGGCGCAATTCCGGACGGAAAGGCGCTCCGCAATTGTTCCGAGTTCAGGCCGGATCCTCCGCGCTCTGCCGCGCGAGATAACGCTGGTCGATGTCTGGCAGCGGCTCGCCTTCCAGCGTCGCCTCGAAGGCGCGCAGGCGCTTGTGCACTGACTGCAGCTCGACGATGGTCGACCAGGAATTCAACAGGAACTGCAGCGAATTCGTCACCTTGCCGAAGGCGTTCGAAATCTGGTTCAGCGCACCGAAGGTGATCTTGTGCGCAACCAGCGAGGGCCCGAGGATCAGCAGCGAGAAGATGTTGTCGGCCTGCAGGTAGGTGTACCGAACGACGTTGAAATAGATGTAGTGGAAATAGAGCCTGAAGTAGTTGCGGCGCACATTGTCGAACAGTTCCGTCGTCGTCGCCGGCTGCGCCCGGTCGGGATGGTCTTCGCCGTAGACGAGTTCCTTGCGATAGGCGGCCTCGACGCGCTGGTTGCGGAACTGGAGGCCCGGCAGCTTGATGCCGGCGAGCATCACCGAGGCCGTGCCGAATATGCACCACCCCAGCGCGGCAACGACCAGGGGCTGCGGCACCGCGCCCAGGATCGGCAACTCGGTGATGTGCGCTTGCAGCTGGATCATCACCGGCAGGAAGGCGATGAGGGTCATGATCGACTGGACGAAGCTCGAGCCCAGGTCCTCCATGATCTGCGAGAAGCGCATCGTATCTTCCTGGATGCGCTGCGAAGCGCCCTCGATGTGGCGCAGCCGGCCCCAGTTCGCCATGAAGTAGTCGTTCATCGCCGTGCGCCAGCGGAAGATCCAGTGGCTGACGATAAAGGCGTTGACCACCTGCACGTTCATGCCGACCAGCGCCAGCCAGGAGAAGTCGGCCAACCCCCTGTAGAACTCGATGTCAGTCGATGGCGTCGTTCCGGACATCAGCCCCTGGACATAATCGAAGAAAGGTCCGTACCAGTTGTTGACGGCGACGCTGACCTGCACGTTGAAATAGATGAAGAAGAGAATGACGGCGGTCATCAGGATCGACCAGTTCTGCCACGGATGCGGAGCATACCAGCTCCAGAACGCGTAGAAGATCGCCACACAGGCCACGAAGTACATGTAGAACCACAAGAACGGCTTCGACCATAGAACCGCGATGCCGATGATGGGCGGCGCACCCGCAGCCGCCGGCGGCATGCCGAGGATGGCGCCCAGCTGTTCGCCGCCGAAGAACCAGAACAGGATCGCCGCAAGGCTCCAGAGGGCGGCCGAGGTGAAGAAAAGCTTCGGCTGCGGGAAGAAGGATACGAACACTGTGGCGGGTTTCCTCGGTCTGACCGCAAATCAGCGGCGTTGCTGTTCGGCGGGCATAAGGTCACACATTACTGGGAAAGAAAATGCCCGGCCCGGCGCCCGGCACCGAACAAGACCACAAATCATGGCGATTTTGGTGCAGCCGACCAGGCAACGACGCCGGAGACCAGCAGAGCGGCAGCCGCCATGATCGAGGCGAGCACATAATTGCCCGAGGCCTGGGCGAGCAAGCCGGCGGCAATCGGACCGATGATCTGGCCGAGGCCGAAGGCGGCGGTCATCACCGCGAAGATGCGGCGCGGCGCCTGCGGCGCAAGCTGCCTTGCTGCCTGCAGGCCGAACGCGGTGATGGCGATGAACGTGCCGCCGAGCAATATGGCAGCCAGAAGCGGCCCGCTGAAACCTTTGGCGACGACGCTGGCGATGACGCCGACCACTTCGACCAGGCAGCTCACGGCATAGGCCGTATAAAGCCCGATCCTGCCGGCGAGCTTTTGCCAGAACCAGGTCGAGGGGAAGCCGGCAAGACCGGCGATCATCCAGACCGAGGCCTCGAAGACACGTCCGCCGCCGTCCTGGCGAACGATGGCGACCAGAAAAGTGGCCGTCACCACATAGCCCAAGCCGAACAGCCCATAGGCAAGGATTATCTTCGTCAGCGATCTATCCTTCGGCAACGCCGGTTCAGGCCCATCGACGCCATTGGCGGGCGTGGCGGAGCCCGCGAGGATCGCGACGAGGAGCAGGCCGACAGCGGAAATTGCTCCCGACCATAGCCAGCCCGCGGGCCAGCCGGCATGGGCCGTGACGAGGATGGCCAGCAGCGCCGAGGACGCCGCAATGCCCAGGCCGACACCGCCGAAATGCAGCGCTTGCAGATCGCCGCGGCCTGCCTTTGCAAGATGGCTGAAGACGATCGACGACATGAAAACCATGACGAAGGCGCTGGCCAGGCCGGCGAGAAAACGAATGGCGAGGAAAGCGGCCATCGTCTCGTTCAGTCCCATCAGAGCCGCGAGCACGGCGCTCGCGGCAAGGCTTGCGAACATCAGCAGACGCTCGCGGCCATGCGCCCAGCCGCCGGCCGCGGCGAGCGCGCCAATGAGATAGCCGAGATAGTTAGCGGAAGCGATCCAGCCGGCGTCTGCCGGCGTCAGGTGCAACTCTTCCATCATGCCGGGCAGGATCGGCGTGTAGACGAAGCGGCCGATGCCCATGGCGACGGCGAGAGCCGTCATGCCGGCGAGGGCAAGGCGCAAGGGAGATGGCGAAGCGGCTGTCATTGCAGCGCAGCATAAATGTGTGCACGTGCGAAACAATGCGATTGCGTTGGGCCAGGCCGGCTTGGCCCGCCTTCAGCGGCAAGCCGTCTCGTACACCGTGCGGCCGGCCGTGAGCCGGAACGGCATATCGCCGAGCTCGCGCTCCGACATGGAGTCCAGCACCGGATGCGACAGAGGATCGACCGTCCAGCGGGCAATCTCGCCGTCGTCCTGCCAAGCCTGTCTTGGCTCAGCGCCGGAAAGCCCCTTCAGCAAAGAGAAAATCTTCATCGACCTGCCTCCAAGCCCGGTTT
The DNA here is from genome assembly GCF_004023205.1 of Mesorhizobium sp. M1A.F.Ca.IN.020.03.2.1. NCBI lineage: Bacteria > Pseudomonadati > Pseudomonadota > Alphaproteobacteria > Hyphomicrobiales > Phyllobacteriaceae > Mesorhizobium > Mesorhizobium sp. M1A.F.Ca.IN.020.03.2.1. The sequence goes on from NZ_RZSV01000116.1 coordinate 15,654, forward strand.
GCCTCGCTAGAATCCGCTTTTCTTCGGCACGTTTCAATTGAGATTTGAGACCCGCAAATTTAGAAAAACTGGATGACGATCCTGAACCGTGTCCACCTCAATGGCTTGCGTGCCGTCGAAACCGTTGCCCGCGTTGGATCGCTTGCCGCGGCGGCTGCCGAACTCAATGTTTCGGTCAGCGCCGTCAGCCAGCAGATCAAGCGCACGGAAAAACAGCTGGGGCAGGCGCTGTTCGAGCGGACGTCCGGCGGACTCGTGACGACGGAATTTGGCGTCGTTTTCACGGCCCGGCTGAGCGCCGGCTTCCGCGAGCTTGCGCAAGCGGTGGCGTTGGCCGACGAGGCAACGGAATGCACCCTGGTGGTGTCGGTGGCGCCCGCCTTCGCCTCGAAATGGCTGTTGCCCAGGCTGTCGCGGCATTTTGCCCGCCATCCCAACGTGCTCTTGCGCATAGACGCTTCAGGCAGGCTCGCCGATCTCGACCATTCCGATATCGACATTGCGATTCGGATGGGCGACGGCGCTTGGCCGGGAGTAAACGCGGAACTGCTTTTGGCGCAGGAAGTGTTTCCGGTCTGCGTACCAGCGATCGCGGCCAAGCTGAACTCGATCGAGGACCTGGCGCGGACCTGCGCCATCACCGACGAGCGGGCAATGATCAGCTGGGATAGCTGGTTCAAGGCGGCCGGCGTCGAGCCGGTCACTTTCCAAAAAGGCGCGCGCTTCACCGATCCGATGCTCTGCCTGGAATCTGCAATCGCCGGCCATGGCGTGATGCTCGCCTGGCAATTGCTGACCGCCGATGCGCTGGCCGATGGCCGGCTGGTCGCCCCTTTCGGCGTGCGAGCTGAAAGCGGGCTCGGCTACTGGATGGTGACCTCGGCCACCAAAAGCGAAAGCCGAAAGGTGCGCGACTTCAAGGCCTGGGTCCGCGAGGAGATCGAAGCGACCAAGGCGCAGTTCCGGGCGCTCGACAGCGCCGCCTGAGCTCGTTTGAGCATGATCTTGTCCGAACGCCGCCATGCACTTTTCGCGATCATGCCTGGAGGCCCAGTCGATCGCGGTGGAAAGGCCGGGCGCAGCGGTCTATGTAAGGATCAGACCCCACAATCACGGCAGGCAGGATCATGACCACACATTCGCGCGGCGTCTCGGCAACCATCGACCCGGTGAAGCTCGACAGGCTGGCCGAAGTCGCCGTCAAGGTCGGGCTGCAGCTGCAGCCGGGACAGGACCTGGTGCTGACGTCCTCGATCGCGGCGCTGCCGCTGACCCGGCGCATCGTCGAGCATGCCTATAAGGCCGGCGCCGGGCTGGTGACGCCGATCTTCAACGACGACGAGATCACGCTGGCGCGTTTCCGCTATGGCGCCGACGCCGGCTTCGACCGCGCCGCCGGCTGGCTTTACGAAGGCATGGCGAAAGCCTTCGCCAACAATGCGG
>NZ_RZSV01000117.1:0-5122 GCF_004023205.1 Mesorhizobium sp. M1A.F.Ca.IN.020.03.2.1
GGCGGGACGGGAAGCGGCCGGCAAACGCTACGAGGCGGTCTGGCGAAGATTATTCTCCACGCGGGTCCTGGCCGCCGAAGCCCTGGCTCGGTTAGCCCTCGGCCCCGGCGGCGCCGCGTTGATGGAGGCAGTCGTCCGCAATTTTCCATGCACGCTCACCTTTGGAGCGCGGCTCAGCGGCAAGACGAAACCTGTCCCCGGTTTGGCCGACGCGCGCCTGGCTCGATAGGTTGGTCTAGAGTTCAGCCACGATGATGTCGACTGAATTTTGGCGGCGACCTCATCGCTGCCGTGCCTGTCCGCAATCACCGAAGTGGCGTAATCCGTTGCTGCTCCAGTTTTGCCGATCCCTGGCTTGGATTTCGTTGCGAAGAAGAGTGCCGTGACAATAAGCCACCGCCGGGATGCGTGGCATTGGATCACGCGCGACAAGAGCACACTATCGTTCAGCTCGCTTTCGAGTCGAGCCACACACTGGCATACGCGCCTCTAGCGGGGCGTGAATTCCGTCCCGCGCAGCGCAGTCGGGTTATGGAACATTCCGGCTCAACCGGAGTTTGCATATATCCGGCTTTCTGCCGCCGAGCCCCTGATGCGTTGTGATGTGGCCTGAGGGCGGCGCTCGCCACGCCTCGAGGAGGCCCTACGATGGTCCAGCACACGATCCCTCGCAATCCGCACAGCACGGCAAGCATTGCCGGCCACCCTGTTCATGCAATGCTGATACCGTTCCCGATCGCCTTCTTCGTCGCGACCTTCGTTTGCGACCTTTTCTTCTGGCGAACCGGCAATCCGGGCTGGGTCACCGCTACGCTCTGGCTGCTGGGGGCAGGTCTGACCATGGCCGTGCTGGCGGCTCTTGCCGGTTTGACCGATGTCCTCGGCGACACCCAGATCCGCAATCTCCAGGACGCATGGTTTCACGCCGGCGGCAACGTGGTCGTCGTTCTCATCGAACTTACAACTGGTACTCGCGATATGCCAACGCGGAGGCAGCCGTAGTGCCGGTTGGCCTTGTCCTGTCGCTGATCGTTGTCCTCATCCTTCTGTTCACCGGCTGGAAGGGTTGGGGAATGGTCTATCGGCATCACGTCGGCGTTGCCGACGATCCGGACCAAATGCGCTGAATGCGCCCGCTTTTCCGGTGATTGAAGCAGCTCCAGGATTTCGCTGGAAGCTGTGTAAGAACAATCAGTCGGATTGGGCAAGCGATTCAAAAGTTGAACAACTCCAAGGCGCCCCGCGACGTTGGCCGACGGAAGCGGGTTCAGCTTGAACAGTCCGATCTACGACTACGACGGAATCGATAGGCCGGCCGGAAAGGTGTAGGATGCCTTGTCGTCCGCACCCAGACGAGGCGCACGGACGCTTGAAAGAGTAGATCGCGCTTTCGCCCATGTAAGGGGCAGGGAGGCGTCATGGCTTTCACCAAACACAGCGGAATATTCACGCCAGTCGAGCTGGAGCTCCTCCAGAAAGTATTCGATCAGTTGTGCAACGATCGCCGTCTGGCGTTAAAAGACGGGGACCAAAGAGAACAGCTTGCCTCCGACGTGCTCGAAGCCTTCCAAAACGGCTTCAGCGCCGAAGCGGAGTTGTTGCAATCGCTTGCGGAGCGCCGCACCGCACCGTCGCGACGCAATCCGGCTCGACAGCTCCGTCCTTGATTGTCTGGCGCGGCGAAGGCTGTCTTCCCGCATCGGGTTGACGTTGCGATCTGCCGCCCTGGAAGAGATGCCGCAGCTGGTCGCGCCAGGCTGTTCCTGCCGTTTTTTAACCTCAATCCGTTCTTAGCTGGCGATCGCCCGAAAGGGTAGAACCTTCGCGCTTGCTTGACTCGGCCCGCAAAAACGGGCAGCAAAGCAGCTGAGGGAGAGCATTTTTACCGTGGCGGAGACCATGGAGGGCTCTTTTTTCGTATGGACCGTCGCCACAATGGCGATTGGTGGAGGGATTGGTTAACCATCTTTGTCCATCTTTTGAATCAATCGGCAACAGACGCGTGAAGGTGCAGGGGGCACCAGGCGAGCTGTGATCGTGACGGGTGCCAGGTCCGCAAACCGGCATGCCGATTGAGAGTGGTCGTATGGCGTTTTTGCGTTTGAAGAACCGGGGTGACGCTCCTGAAGAGGGGGTAACTTCGAAGAAATCTGGTGGTCATCGTTGGGTTGTAGTGCCTGCTGTCGGCGCTGCTCTGGCCCTGTGGTCGGTCGCGACCATGGCCGGCCTCTATTCCGTGAGTACCTCGCTCACCGCCGCCTCCAACGGATTGCCGCAGAGCATGCTTGCGCCGCGCAGCATCGTGCTTGGCGACCAGCGCCGCAAGGTCGCGAACGCCTGGGCGCCGCGCCTTGCCGCGAACGGCGCGCACAAGACGGGCTCGCTCACCCGCGGCTGCGATGCCGGCTGCCTCAGTCTCGCAGCCAGCTTTGCGAGCTCCACGCCAAACCCCTCCAGCTTGGTGCATGACGGCAAGGCCGCGCGGCTGAAACCGGCACCGGATAGCGTATCGCATGAGAAGGTTGTCGCGGCTTCCGCCGCGGACGTCGCCGACCGTTTCGACAGCGTCATCAAGCGCGCCGGGCTTTCGCCGCAGAAACTGGCCGATGCCTTCCGGCGCGCCGAGAACGCTCCGGTCCTGCTGGCGAGCTTGCCGTCGGCAAGCCGCTTCGGCGGCGCGGCCGATAACGGTTCGGGCCGGAGTGGGCTGACCTTGAGCGGCCCGGCCGAGTCACGCTTTGGCGGAAATCAGGTCGACGTTCAGCGCGCGTCCGAACTGGCGCTGGCGCTTGCCAATGTCATGCCCGAAGAGACGGTCGACGTGCCGAGCGCCGTCGCGCTCGCCAGCGGCGACGCGCCTGAGATGACGGCCGGCGCTTCCGGCGACGACGGACAAGCTGAAGTGCAGGTCGCTTCGCTGCCGCCGCAGGATGATTTGCCCGACAGCATCGCCGTGCCTGGTTTGAGGCCGCGCACCGCCCTCGGGCGCGCGACGGAAGCGCCTGAACAGAATGCCGCGAGGAAGCCGGAACCGGCCAAGCCGCAGGCAAGCCAGGCGGCAAGGCCCCAAATTGCAAAACCGGAGTCGGCCAAACCGCAGCCGGCCAAGCCGCAGCCGACCGTTGTCGACTCCGCCGAAGGTGCGCAGACGCCGCGCTCGCTGAGGAGCTCCGACCAGGCGCTTCCGGGTGTGCAGGGTGCGAAGCCGATTGAGGCCGCGCCGGCCAAGCGCAGCAAGGCGCAAGCCTCCGAGATGCTCGCCTACGCCAAGCCGGACACGCCCGAGCGCGGCGGTCTCGGCAACGCCTTTAGGGGTCTGTTCAACAGTCCTTCGACGGGCAATGGCGTCGCCGTCTATGACATCTCGACGGCGACGGTCTACATGCCCGATGGCTCCAAGCTGGAGGCGCATTCGGGGAAGGGCGCCATGGCCGACCAGCCGCGCTTCGCCAACCGCAAGAATTCCGGCCCGACGCCGCCCGACACCTACAATCTGTCGCTGCGTGAATCGCGCTTCCATGGCGTCGAGGCCATCCGGCTGACGCCGACCAGCGGCAGGAACAAATATAACCGCAACGGTCTGCTCGCCCATACCTATCTGCTGCGCGGCGCCCCAGCCCAATCCAGCGGCTGCGTGGCCTTCAAGGATTATGGCCGCTTCCTCTCTGCCTTCAAGAAGGGGAAGATCAAGCGCCTGGTCGTTGTGCCGCGCCTGAACGGGTCGCCCACCCAGGTCGCCCAGGAAGGCCGCCAGGGCTGACCCCGCCCGCCACTATGCCGGCAGCAGCTTGTTGCCGGTAGGCTGCCTTTGATTTCGTGACGGTTTGCGGTCCTTACCGCCGTTGACGCGCGGCGCGGTCGACGCACGCGCTTGATGTCTTCGCCACGTCTCTTGCAACAGCGGCAGTGACCGGTTCCATCGAATTGCGGATGAGGAAAGGGAGAACTCCCTCTCCCAGAAAGCATATATAGCGCAGCCCGGGCTTGCGGCAAGCCCCCGGCAATGCCGTATGTACGCTGCCCTTGACCTCAGTTTAGGAAAGGGAGTTTGCATGCGGATTTTACTGTCGACTTACGGTTCGCGCGGCGATGTCGAGCCGGTGGTGGCGCTGGGCGAGCGACTGCAGGCGCTCGGCGCCGAGGTGCGGGTGAGTGTCCCCGGCGATGAAGAATTTGCAGCGCTGTGCGCCCGTGCCGGTGTGGAGCTGGTGCCGGCCTTCGCACCGGTGCGCGAATGGGTAAAGGAGATGACGCGGCGCAGGGCATCGGAATCGCCGAAGGACGTGGCCGCGCTCATCTCCGGCCAGGCGGCCGAGATCCTCGCCAGGCAATATGATACGCTCATGGCGGCCGCCGAAGGCTGCGATGCCGTGGTGGCCTGCGGCCTGTTTCCGTCCTGTGCCGCCGCGCGGCTGGTCGCCGGGCAGCGGCACATGCGCTACATCCTTGCCACCTTCTGTCCGATATGGCTGCCGTCGGCGCACAACCGGCCGCATGAATATCCGGGACATCCGCTTCCAGCCGGGGTGACCGACAACCGGCTGCTGTGGGAGACGGATATCGCGACCAAGAACGCGCTGTTCGGCCAAGCGATCAACAGCTGGCGCGCGTCGCTCGGATTGCCTGCGGTGGAAAATGTCCGCGATTACGTCTACGGCGATCCGGTCCTGCTCGCCTGCGACCCAGCGCTCGGGCCGTGGCTGCCCTCGGACCTGACCGATGCCAGGCAGACCGGCGCCTGGATCCTGGACGACGAGCGGCCGCTGCCCGACGGGCTGGAGGCATTCCTCGCAGCCGGCCCGCCTCCGGTCTATGTCGGCTTCGGCTCCATTGCCGTGGCCAAGGAGGCCGGCCGTGCGGCCATCGAGGCGGTCCGCGCCAAGGGCCGGCGCACGGTGATCGCGCGTGGCTGGGCCGAGCTTGGCCTTACCGACGACCGGGACGATTGGTTCGCCGTCGGCGATGTCAACCAGCAGACGCTGTTCCGCCGCGTCGCCGCGGTCATGCATCACGGCGGTGCCGGAACGACCGTCGCCGCCGCGCGGGCAGGAGCGCCGCAACTGGGGGTGCCGCAGATCGGCGACCAGCCGTACTGGGCGCGGCGGGGGGGCGGGCTCGGCAT
>NZ_RZSV01000117.1:5132-17026 GCF_004023205.1 Mesorhizobium sp. M1A.F.Ca.IN.020.03.2.1
CTCATGACGGCCCGGTTCCGACAGCGGGGTCATTGTCGGCGGCGATGGAGACGGCGCTGGCGCCCGAAACCCGCATCCGTGCGAGCGAGGTTGCCCGTTCGGTCCGCGCCGACGGTGCGGCGGTAGCGGCGAAGCTGTTGATCGAGATGTTCGGTCGTGCCTGACCTTCACTGCGTCAGTTCCGCCAGCGCCCTCTGCAGGGGCGCCGGCGAGACTTGGATCGGGCCGGAGAAGGGGCTGTCCATGTCGATGATCAGATAGATTGCCGCGGCCACCAGCGCCCCGGACATGAGGCACGTGAAGATGATGGTTCCATTGCACGGTGCTCGGAAGCCGAAGCTGGCGAAGATCAGCGTCAGCCAGGCAACGAGCAGCGCGATCAGCGGCGCGGGGATGGCACCCTCGGACTGCTCGGCCAGGATCCAGCGCTGCGCGATCACCTTCTGCAACTGCTGCGTCGCCGCCTGTTGCGCGGCGGTCTGCCTGGCGTTCGCAGGGGTCAATCCGCCCACGATATCGCCGACCTGATTGAGCAGCAGTTCCGACAGCCTGTTCGGGACGACCGTCGTGTCGCTGTCGGCCGTCGAGGTATCGACGACGCGCTGCACATAGGCGGTGAGCGATTGCCGGGCGCCGTCCGCCTCCGGTCCATAGTGTCGGAGCGTTCTGTCGAGCAGAATGAGATCGGTGGCGAAGGTGTGGACGTTGACGTTGATGGATTCGAACGTGTTCTTGGCCGAGTTGATCATCAGGCCGAGGACCAGCGAGGACATCACCATGAAGAGGTTCGCGGCGAGCCGCACCACCGCGCTGGTATCGTCGCCAAGGTGGTGAGCAGGGAAGCGCTCATGCACCATCAGGCTGACCAGCGACGCCCCGGCCAGACAAGCAAAAATCGCCGCCCCTATAAGCACTTCGCCCATAGCTGATATTGCGCACGGGAAAGGACGGTTGCCAATTGGGTGGAGGTGGTTGAATCAAAGCGGAAGCATACAGGCGTATGTGGTTGTTCGCGAACGATGCTTTCCGGCTCGTCGTCATGTGCAGCGGAGCGAAGGGCAAAAACCGCTTCCAATGCCGGCCGAAGACGCTATCTATTGCGCCGGGCGGCTCCACCCTCTCACCATCACGAGGCAATCCATGACAATTCGCGCTGTCGTCTGGGGCGAGAACATCCATGAGCGGACCAATGAGGTGGTCGCCGGCATCTATCCGCAAGGTATGCACACGGCCATCGCCAACGCGCTCAACGCAGACAAGGCGATCTCCGCCTCGACCGCGACGCTGGAGCAGCCGGAGCATGGGTTGCCTGAATCCCGCCTCGCCGAGACCGACGTGCTCGTCTGGTGGGGTCACAAGGACCATGGCGCGGTGGCCGACGATGTGGTCGAGCGCGTCGCACGCCGCATCTTCGAAGGCATGGGACTGATCGTGCTCCACTCCGGCCATTTCTCGAAAATCTTCAAACGGCTGATGGGCACGCCCTGCACGCTCAAATGGCGCGAGGCCGGCGAGCGCGAACGGCTCTGGGTGACGAGCCCCAGCCACCCGATCGCCGAAGGCATCGGCGAGTATTTCGAGCTCGAGAACGAGGAGATGTATGGCGAGCAGTTCGCCGTGCCGGAGCCGCTGGAGACAGTCTTCATCTCCTGGTTCCAGGGCGGCGAGGTGTTCCGCTCAGGCCTTACCTACCGGCGCGGCGCCGGCAATGTCTTCTACTTCCGCCCGGGCCACGAAACCTATCCGACCTACCACGACGCGACCGTGCACAAGGTGCTGCGCAACGGAGTGAAGTGGGCGCACAACCCGCAGGGCAGGAATTCCGGCATCCTCAAAGCACCCAACGTGCCGGTGGAGAAGGCGCTGGAGCCGATCGTCGAACGCGGCGGCAAGCTGCATGCGCCCGGCGAGGCTGGTTTCCGCTAAACCGTTTTCTGTTTGGGATTGCGTACAAGCAACAATTAGATCGCCCGCCTCATATCATTGAATCGAACCAATTCCTCTGGAGGAGCAAAATGCGGCTTTTGATACTCGGTACCGGCTGGATGGCGCAGGAGCATGCCCGCCGCTTCGGCGCCATCGAAGGCGTCGACATCGTCGGTGCCGTCGATGTCGATCCGGCCCGCGTTGGCGAATATGCCGACGCCTATAAGATCCCGAAGCGCTTCACCTCGCTGGAGACGGCGCTCGACTGGGGCGGTTTCGACGCGGTCGCCAATGTCACGCCCGACCGCATGCATCACCCGACCACGATGGCGCTGATCGCCGCCGGCAAGCCGGTGCTTTGCGAAAAGCCGCTGGCGGAGAATTTCGGCAAGGCAAGCGAGATGGCCGATGCGGCGGAAGCCGCCGGCGTCGTCAACATGGTTAACCTCACCTACCGCAACGTCGCGCCTTTGCAGAAGGCGCGACAAATGGTGCAGGCCGGCGAGATCGGCACGGTGCGCCACGTCGAGGCCTCCTATCTGCAGAGCTGGCTGGTATCGAAATTCTGGGGCGACTGGCGAAGCGACCCCAAGTGGCTCTGGCGGCTCTCGCGCGGCCACGGCTCAAACGGCGTGCTCGGCGACGTCGGCATCCACATCCTCGACTTCGCCAGCTATGGCGCCGCCCTCGATATCGACCACGTATTCTGCCGGCTGCGCGCCTTCGACAAGGCGCCGGGCAACCGCATCGGCGACTACCAGCTCGACGCCAATGACAGCTTCGCCATGACGCTCGATTTCGCCAACGGCGCCTTTGGCGTGGTGCATGCCAGCCGCTGGGCGAGCGGCCATCTCAACGAGCTCAGGCTGCGCATCTATGGCGACAAGGGCGGCATCGAGGTGGTGCACAATCTCAATGGCTCGATGTTGAAGGGCTGCATCGGTGCCAATGTCGAGGACGCCAAATGGGAAGAGTTTGACGCCGGCACCGTGCCGACCAACTACCAGCGCTTCGCCGAGGCGGTGAAAAGCGGCGAGCAGGCCGAGCCCAATTTCCGCCATGCGGCGGGTCTGCAGAAGGTGCTGGATCTGGCGGTGGTGTCGGACGAGAAGCGCGCCGAGCTGAGAGCCCACGCGGACACGCAGTGAGGCCGAACCTGCCGATCTCCCCCGCAACGGCCCGCAACGGGGGAAGACTGGCGGCCATCACACACAAATCTTTCAATCATTTCTTGAAGCCTTGATCTCGCCTTTCGTGATTTGATGCCGCCACAAAGCTCGGGAGGCTTCATTGACCGACTATATCGGGTTGCCGAAGGCCGAAGTGCACATCCACGTCGAGGGCTGCTTCGAGGCCGACGACGTGATCAGGAATTGCGAGGAGGCTGGCATCCCGCTGCGCGCGCCGCGCGACAGGCTCTTCGAGGCGCATGATCTGAAGAGCTTCCTCGAAATGCTCGACTGGCTGTGCGGCACGTTTCGCACGCGCGAGCAGCTGGCCATCACCGCCTATAAATTTGCGCGGCGCATCGCCAAGAGCGGCGTGCGCTACGCCGATGTCATCGTCAATCCGACCCACTGGCCGCACTGGCACCGGAACATCGCCGGCATGATCGACGCCTTCGATGCCGGGTTCGCGGCGGCCGAGCAGGATGGATACCCGCCGGTCGGGCTCTGCATCAGCCTGCTGCGCACCCAGTCGGCCGAGGACGCCATCGAACTGGTGGAGTTGCTGAGCAGGATCAGGCACCCGCGCGTCGTGGCCCTTTCGATCGACGGCAACGAGGCGGCCGCCGGGCGCACCGGTCCGCGCTTTGCCGAGGCGTTCCGCCGCGCCGCCACGGCCGGATTGCGACGCACCGTCCACGCCGGCGAGTCGAGCGGTCCCGAGGGCGTTCGCGACGCCATCGAGCTGCTTGGCGCCGATCGCATCGACCATGGCGTTCGCGCGATCGAGGAGCCGGCTCTGGTCGACCTGCTCGCACAGAGGCGAATTCCGCTCGGCGTCTGCCCGATCTCCAACATCGCACTCGGCGTCTATCCTTCGCTTGCCGAGCATCCGATCAACGCTCTGCGCAAAGCCGGCGTTCCCGTCTCCATCAACACCGACGATCCGGCGCTGCTCGGCACGACGCTCGAAGCCTCTTACGCCGCCTGCGCCGAGACCTTCGCCTGGGACAGTGAAACCATCCGCCAGCTCGCCGCGACATCGGTGCATGCGAGCTACGCCGACCCGGCGGTGAAGGCGCGGATACTGGCGGATCTGACGGCCTGGCAGGGGTAGGCGACGCTCGGCGGATAGGTGCTTTCACCACGCCGCCGAACTGCATAAGGTGCCGAGACTCGGTCGAAAGGAGCCAGCATGGTCACGCGACGCGCCGAATGTTCCTGCGGTCAGCTGTCGGCCACCTGCGCGGGCGAGCCGGTGCGCATCTCGGTGTGTCATTGCCTCGACTGCAAGCGGCGCACAGGCAGCGCCTTCAGCTACAATGTGCGCTTTGCCGAGGCCGATGTGACGATAGACGGGCGCGCGCTGCAGTTCACGCGCACCGGCGAGCAGGGCGGGCGGATAACCTACAGCTTCTGCCCTGATTGCGGGACCACAGTGCACTATCGCATCGACACGCAGCCCGGCCTAACTGCAATTCCGGTAGGGGCGTTCGCGGATCCGTCGTTCCCGCCGCCCTTCCAATCCTTCTACCACCGCAGCCGGCGCTGCGAATGGGTCGAGATAACCGCCAAGCCGCTGACGAAGTTCGGCTGACTTTTGGCCTTGGGTCCTCCCCATGAGGCGAGGAACCAAGTCACGCCCGGCGATAGATCCTCACCGCCGTCTTCACCAGCGCCGCATTCCCGTCCGCCACCGTCCCATCAGGCAACTCCTTACCGTCCTCGAGCCCGACACGGGTCGAAAACTTCCGCGCCGCCGCCCGCTCGACGAAGGGCCACACGGTCGCGTTCTCGCCATGCAGCAGGATCGAGCGGTGAATGCCTTCGCGTTGCAGCAGCTTTTCGATGCCGTCGGCGAAGGCAAAGGCCTCCTCCAGCGTCTGCTCGGAAATCTCGATCAGGACGCGCAGCACCCGGCGGCCATGATCGAGGCTGGCCAGCCTGAGCGCATCGCCGATCGACGCCAGCCCGGCCTCGATGCCGACGCCGCGGTCGTGCAACGCTTCCATCACTTCGGGCGCCGCCGCCTCGCTGAGATTGACCGAGGCGTAGTCGGGCAGCTCATGCCAGCCGGCGATGGCCGCAATCGTGCGCCTGTCGTCCTTCTCGATCCAGGCGCCGGTCGAAACGCCGATCAGTGTGCCGGGGCAGGCGCGGCGCAGCGCCGTCATCGTCCAGTCCATCGCTTCCGTGGCAAGGCTTTCCTGCCGGTCGGCGCCGCGCGCATGCACATGCAGTTCGGCGGCACCCGCCGCAACCGAGGCCGCGCCGTCGCGTGCCATGGCATCCGGGTCGAGCGGCAGGGCGAGGTGGAAATCCGCGGCGCGGGCGCCGTTGATGCAGGCCTGGACGATCATGGCGGTCGATCCTGTTCAGGCGGAGTCTAGCGCAGGGAGCATAGACGGGAAACGGAACCTGCGGGCAGGATCTTATCGACGCCGATCCTTCGCCGTAGAACTCGACTTTGGGCAATTGGGAGCGTGGAACGCCTTACCCCAAATGCTCCTTCCTCAACCTCTTCTTCATCCGCTCCAGCGCCGGCTGGCCACCTGCCGCTAGTTCCTTGGAAACCCGCGCCAAATCCTCATCCGCCTTTCGATATTTGCTGCCCCAAGCGCCAAGCGTGGCGAGTATCGGCAAAAGGTCGATGCCGGCCTCGGTCAGCCGGTAAATCGCTTTCAGCCTGTGGGTCGGGTCGTCGCTGCGGGTGAGGACGCCTTTGTCGACCAGGGTCTGCAACCGCTCTGCCAGCGTGCGCGACGAGATGCCTTCGTCCGACTGCAGGAACTCGCGAAAATGCCTTTTCCCGGCGAAGGCCAGGTCGCGGATGATGAGTAGCGTCCAGCGGTCGCCGATGAGCTCGAGCGACAGGCTGATCGGGCAGCCGGACCTTTCCTTCGTGGACATGAAGTTAGTTCCATTTGTAAATCACTTTTCAATTGACAGCATTCCTTCCGCGCGTCAAATGATTTCAAAAGTAAACCGTGTTTGGAGATGCGAGAGGACCGCGCAATGAAAAAGCTCATCCTGCAAATGCAGATGTCGGTCGACGGCTTCGTCGGCGCCGACGAGAACCGTCGTTGGCAGCTTTGGGAATGGGGCGACGAGAGCGACTGGGACGACGAGCTCAAGCAGGACTTCAATGCCGTGTTCGCAACCGTCGACACGATTCTGCTCAGCCGCAAGATGGCCGAGGAGGGCTACCTCAATCACTGGGGCAATGCGGCGAGGAAATTTCCGCGAGACCGTTTTTATGCCTTTGCCCAGCGTATCATCGCAGCTGACAAGGTGGTGCTGAGCGACAGGCTGAAGGCGTCGCGGTGGGAGCGTACCAGGGTTGCGAGCGGCGATCTGCCGCGTGAGATCAATGCGCTGAAGGCGAGCGAGGGCGGCGACATTGCCGTGTTCGGCGGCGCCGGCTTCGCCTCGGCGGTGATCGCCGCCGGGCTGGTCGACGAGTTCCAGCTCTTCATCAACCCGGCGGTGCTGGGTGCCGGTCGTCGCATCTTCGATCAGGGCGGCTTCGCCAGGCTGAAGCTCACCGGCTCGAAAGCCTATGCCTGCGGCATGGTGGTGAACCGCTACGCGTCGGCGGGGTGAGGCACTTGAATCAATCTGGCAGCACGCCGTCTCAACCGCTTGTTCGCTTGTCGTTTCCCGGCGAATTGCGAACCGTCAGTGCCATGCCTTATCCGCCTGGATGCGACGCCAGCGCGTTGGTTTCCCGATACCCCGCTTCGTCGTTGGCCGCGGCGGCGAACCGCCGGGCTTCGTGCGACGTGAGACCGATGAGCGCGCGCCCGGCATGTTCGGCGGGCTTGTCATTGGCCATGTCGAGCACCGCCCAGCTATGATGAGGCGGTTCTTGCACCGCTACGAATCTCATTTGAGCCCCCGCTCTGACGAGATGCTAATGTAGCAGATGCTTTCTGTCGGTCTGTGACTGGCTCACACAGGGTGCGCTTTCCGATCGGTTCAGCAATAGGGCGCTTTATCGCGTCGATATCCTCGAGGTCGCTACGGCAAAGCGTAGAGCGCCTTCAAGGCCATCGTCGCGCCGCGATACTCGACGAAGCTCTTGGGACAATCGCTTACCGCGAGCCGGTAGAGCCGCACCGCCTCGTCGCTGTGCCCCTGCAACCGACTGAGTTCCGCGGTATAGAAATTGGCCTCACACACCTGCCCCTGCCTGGTTTGCGGATTGGGGTCGTCCGCGGCCGCCAGCACCTCGGCCGGCGCTAGGTCGCCGAGCAGCATGCGCGCGACTGGTGCCGGCCATTTCGTCATATCGAGCTTGCCTGTCGCAGCACGCAATTCGCTTTGCCCGCCGGCGTGGCGCTCGGCCAAGTCGCGCCAGATCGCGGAATAAGGATCGTCGGGTTTCAGGGCGGCCAATCGACGAAAATCGTACTGCGCATCTGAGAGCGCGCCCGCATAGAAATGCACCAGGCCGCGGCCCCGGTAGGCGTTGGCGAAGTTGGGATCGAGGCCGATTGCCTGATCGTAGTCGGCGATGGCCTTTTCGTAGTTCCCTTTTGCCGTCCAGCTTTTGGCGCGATTGTAGAAGAATCCCGCATTCTTGCCGTAGATCTCGATGGCCCGGTCGAAATCGGCGATACCGCGGTCGTAGTCGCCCTTGCTGGCCCATACGAAGCCTCGCCAATTGAAAGCACTGGCATCCGTCGGGTCGAGCGCGATGGCCTCGTCATAGTCGGCGGCGGCGCGGTCATTGTCGCCCTTGCGAAGCCAGGCCAAGCCACGGCCGGCATAGGCGCCCTCCAACTTTGGATCGAGAGCGATCGCCTGGTCGAAATCGGCAATGGCGCGGTCGTAGTCGCGTTTCATCGACCAAGCCGAGCCTCGGGCGAAAAAGGTGCCTGCCTGCTTTGAATCAAGGGCGATCGCCTGGTCATAGTCGGCTATGGCTCGGTCGAAATCGCCCTTGTCGATTCGAACTGATCCCCGGGTGCGATAGGCGACGGCGAATTTCGGGTCGAGGCTGATCGAGCTATCGAGGTCGCTCAGCGCCCGGTCGAGATCGCCCGTGTTCCACAAGGCGAGGCCCCTGTTGTAATAGGCGCTCGCATCTTTCGGGTCGGCAGCGATGACCCCGTTGTAGTCGGCGATTGCGCCGTCATAGTCGCGCATATTCGAGCGGGCGTTGCCGCGTCGATAGAGTGCGTGCGCATTGTTCGGATCGAGGCGAATCACCGTCTCGTGATCGGCAAGCGCGCGCGCTTCGTCGCCCATGCCGGCCAGGGCGTCGGCCCGACTGTTCAGGCAATCCACGTCCGTTGGCTTGAGCTTGATGGCCCGATCGAAATCGTCGATGGCACGACCGAGTTCGTTCTTGTTGAACCACGCGTTGCCACGGTTGCAATAGGCACCGGCGTCGGCCGGCGTCAGCCTGAGCACCATGCCGAAGTCTGCAATGGCCCGATCGTTCTCACCTTTGTCGGCCCACGTCACGCCGCGGTTGTAGTAGGGGTCGGCGCCGTTCGGGTCGAGATTGATCGCCTCGTCGTAATCGGTGATGGCTCGATCGGGCTCCCCTTTTCCGCGCCAGGCGTTGCCACGGTTGTAGTACGCGTTGGCGAGTTTCGGATCCATCTTGATCGCCTCGCTGTAGTCGGCGATGGCGCGATCGAGGTCGCCTTGCGCCGCGAAGGCAGTACCGCGTATGACAAAAGCGGCCACGTGATTGCCTTTCGTCTCCGATCGATCCTCGATGACCTGTGTGCAGGCGACGATGCGCCGAGCAGGTTCGACAGTCTTGCCGTCGCAGGCCGGATGATCGTCGTACTCATGGATCGCGGCCGAAGACGGCTCCGCAACGACGAGGGACAACAACATCAACGCCAGCATCGGCCGCACAGGCCGCGGCCATCCCCAACAATGAGTCGCCAACCCCGCCATTCCAAATGCCCCCGTGCGCCGCTACGAGCGGTGCCCGCCGCATTCTAGCAAAGACGCCTCAGCGAGCAATCGCTGGTTGCGTCGTTCGATCGCTTGTCAGCCGCGTCTGACCGAGCCTCACTGCCCGGCCTGGTCCGCGTCGGTCAGCGTGCCGAGGAAAGCGACGATGTCGTCGATCTCGGCGTCGGTCAACGCCGGCTTCTCGCCTGGTTTCCTGCCGTTGAAGGGCGGGTCGGTGTTGAGGTTTCCCCAGTAGGCCTTTGGCAGATCGTCGAATTTCTCGACCGTGCCGTCCGCGTTCTTCGGATACCAGCGCCCCGGATCTGTGTCGCGAGTGACGTAGAAGGCGACAGCCTCGCGCAGCGAGTGGACATAGCCGTTGTGGAAGAAGCTTTTGCGCAGCGCGACATTGCGCAGGGTCGGCGTCTTGAACAGGCCGCAATACTCGCTCCGGCCCTTGAAGTCGGCCCGCAGCGGCCCGCACAGCCCGAGATCGAGATAATTGGGATCGGCGTTGGCCGGGATCGCCTGGTTGCGCGGCACGGCGATGGCGATCAGGCCGTAATCGGTGAATTGCGGCGGCTCGCCGTCATTTGCCGGCTCGCTCAGATGGCAGCTCGCGCAATTGCCTTTGTTTGCGTCCTCGAACAGCGCACGGCCGCGCAACTCCTGCGCGGTCAACTGCGCCTTGCCGGCAAGGAAGGCGTCGTAGCGGCTGGAATAGGGGTAGAAGTCGGCGCTGCTCTGCTCGAAGGTGCCGAGCGCCTCGACCGCCGCGTCGAAGGCATCCTGCTGATGGTCGAAAATATCCGCGCCGAACGCCGCCTTGAACGCGTCGGCATAGGGCGCTTTGCGCAAGGCGGTGACCACGGCGGCTTCATCCTTGTTGCCCATCTCGAACGGCGACAGCAGCGGGATCCTCGCCTGGTCCTTGCCGTGGTCGGCGCGCCCGTCCCAAGTCAATCCGCCGGTCGGGCCATTGTCGACGCTTTCGTCGCCCTCGTCCTCGGAATCGTAGAAATGCTCGGTGAAGGCGGGCGCCGCCTGCAGGTAGCGCAGCGACGGCACCGCTCGCAGGCCAGGCCGGTCGAGGTTCGGCCCGCCCATCTCGACCGGCGCGGCGGAGGACGGACCGAAGGCGTGGTTGGGATCGTGGCAGGACGAGCAGGCCTGTCTGCCCGAAGCCGACAGCGATGGGTCGAAGAACATTTTTCGCCCGATCGCTGTCAGTGCTTCGGCGCGTGCGAAGGCTTGCGTGCGCGACATCGGGCCAGGATGGACGCCATCTGCCGGCTGGCCGGCGGCGGGCCAAAGAACAGCGACGGCGAGAGCGGCGTGCGTGGCAAATTTCCGTGGTGTCATGACCCTCAATCCCGTTTCCATTGGCCCAGCAGCGCGGTGCCGCGGATTGTTGACTGGCGGAGGCAAATTGCCAAGCCGGAACGCGGCAGATCAGCCCTTCCACGGACCACCTCGCACGAAGAGAACCGCAGCTGTGCCCTGGATGGTTGCCGAGATAGATTCCCGTCCGCTATCAATGGCCTCCAAACCCGGACGAAGGACTTTCGATGAGCGAGCTGAAGATCAGAACCCGTGCTACCGGCGCCTGCGCCGTGCTGCCGCCGGGCGGCTTGCCGGCGGTGACGACGCCGACCGGCGGCACGGTCGACGTGGTGACTGCGGTCAGCGCGCCGGGCTTCAACCCGCTCGACCTGCTCTATGCCTCCTTGGCCGCCTGCATGGTGCTGAGCGCCCGCATCGCCGCCACCCGCCTCGGCGCCGCCGACCGGCTTGGCGAGGTGAGGGCGGATGTCGGCGGCGAGAAGGCGAAGGACGAGCCGTCGCGGGTGGAAAGGTTCAATATCCGGTTGGAGATTGCCGGCGACCTCGACGCCGCGACCAAGCAGCGCATCGTCGAGGATGCCGAGACGATCTGCACCGTCTCCAACACGCTTCGCGGCGCGCCGGCGCTGCACGCGACGCTGGGGTGAGGGGCCGTGGCGCATCTCTCTGCGATCGACTATGCGACCGCCTCCGACGAAATCCGCGCAGAGCATGACCGGGAGCTTGCGCTGCGCGGCCGCATGACCAACATGAAGCGCATCCTGCTTCACTCCCCGGCCGCGCACCGCATCTACGCCGAATGGTTCACGCTGCGCGATCTCCTGCGTCCTACGCTCGACGACCGGGCGATCTGGCTGTTTTCGAAGGCGATCGCCGAGACGATGCGCGCCGAGGTCCCGGTCACCTTCTTCCGTCGCGCGCTGATCGATTCCGGCCTCGATCCGGACGCGATCGAACCCAGCCCGGACGAAGCGCTGCTGATGTCCTTCGGCAGGGCGCTCGCCGCCGACGCCAATGCCGTTGCCGACGAGACCTGGGCCGCGCTGAAGGCGCGCTACGACGAAACGCTGCTCGTCAACCTCGTCGCCTTCGCCGGCATCATGGTGGCGACCTGCGTCTTCACCAATGGAGTGAAGGTGGATCTCGATCCGGAACTGGAGGGGTACCGCCGGAACGCTTGAGGTGAAGGACCCCGGGGCTGGCCGTTGCCTTGCTCTGCCTGCTGCGCATAGACTGAGGCCGGGAACGGGCGATCGGGGGGACCTCGATGCGTTGGCGTGTGGGCTTGCTTGTGTTGGCAGCAGCGCTGCTGGCCGGATGTGTCGCCAATGATGTCGAGCCCATCAACACCCATGTGACGCAAGTCGGGCCTGGCTCGCCGGACTACATTCCCGATGCTCCCGCCGACGGGTCGACCGTGGTCGCGCTGTCCTTCTCTGGCGGCGGCACGCGCGCCACCGCCTTCAGCTATGGCGTGCTTCAGGCGCTCGACGATGTCACGGTCGGCAGCGGCGGGCGAGCGCATACGCTGATCGACGA
>NZ_RZSV01000118.1:0-16853 GCF_004023205.1 Mesorhizobium sp. M1A.F.Ca.IN.020.03.2.1
CATTGGCAGCGACACGACCGCCAGTCCGGCCTTCGCCACCTTGTCCAGCGTGTCGAGAACTTCGAGGTCGGGCTGGCGCGCCAGCGAGCAGCAATGCCCGATCAGGATATTGCCCCCAAAACCGTTCCACAGCGAAGCCTCGGCGATCTTCTTCAGCGAGACGGCCGCGACATCGTCGGTCTCGTCGGCATGGAAATCGAGGTCGAGCCCATGCTTGATGGCTTCAGCGAACACCTTGTCGAGCAGTTCCTCGAGGTCGGGCACCATGTAAGTGACAACGCCGAGCACGCCCTTGGCCGCGGCGACGCGTTTTGCCAGACGCTCGAACCAGGCCTTGTCGCGCACGCCTTCGATGCCAAGCAGACAGGCGGCCTGCAGCTCGATCCGGCCTCGCCATTTTTCCCGCATCGTCTCGAACACCGGCCAGGAAATTTCCTCCTGCGGCGCCACGCTGTCGAGATGCGTGCGCAAGGCCCTGGTACCGTGCGCGTAAGCTGAGCGCAGCGAGAAATCCATGCGCCTCGCCACGTCCTCCGCGCTCCAGCGAGCGGTGCGATCGGCGGCAGTTGCGTTGAGCGCGCCTATGAAGGTGCCGTCGGGATTTGGCTTGCGCGGCCAGATATGGCCCTTGTCGATATGCGTATGGCAGTCGACGAAGCAGGGCAGCACGATGCGGCCGCCAAGGTCGATTGCGTCGAATGGCGGCTCGGCTTTGCCGTGCGCAATGATGCTAGCAATCTTGCCGTCGGCGACGGCAATGTCGGCGAGCGCAAAACCATCGGCATCGAAGCTTGCGGCAAGACCGGGCGTCAGCGATTGATGAACGCGGACGTTGGCGAGTTGGTAACGACCAGAGGCTGGGATCAACATTCAGGCACCCTAGCGCTCCTGCTTCAGCGCGCTCTCGTGCCAGCGGCGCAGGATGAGATGCGACACCAGCGACAGCACGAGGAAGATCAGGATGCCGGTGAGCGAGATCAGGATCAGCGCCGCGAACAGCCTGGGAGCATTGAGCCGGTAGCCCGCCTCGATGATGCGCGAGGCAAGCCCGGACGATTGCCCCTGCGCGCCGGCGACGAACTCGGCCACCACGGCGCCGATCAGCGACAGGCCGCCGGCGATCTTCAGCCCACCGAGGAAATAGGGCATCGCCGCCGGCAGGCGCAGATAGCGCAATTGCTGCCAGCGGGTCGCGCCGTTGAGCTTGAACAAATCGCCCAGGTTGCGGTCGACCGAGTTCAGCCCGAGCGTGGTGTTGGAGAGGATCGGGAAGAAGGCGACGATCCAGGCACAGAGCAGGAGTTTGGTCGTCTGGTTGTTGATGTAGATGTTGATCAGCGGGAAGATCGCCACGATCGGCGTCACCTGCAGCACGATGGCGAAGGGGAAGAACGACATCTCCACCCATTTCGACTGCGCGAACAGCACCGCCAGCCCGACGCCGCCGATGACGGCAAGCAGCAGGCTGAGGAAGGTGATCCTGAGCGTCACCAGCAGCGAAGAGAACAACAGCCCGGCATCGTCATGCAGCGTCTGCAGGACCACGCCCGGGCGCGGCAGGATGTATTGCGGGATCCCGTTCCAGACGCAGATGCGATCCCACAGCCAGATCGCAAGCACCATGATCGCCAGCGGCAGTACCCATTTGCCGATCCGCTCCAGCCGCTCCTGGCGGACGCGGCGCGCCTCTTCCGGGTCGAGCTTCAGGGCATTGTTTTCAATGGCCGTCATGATGAGGTCCGGCGGTTGAGTTGATGGCATTGACCAGCACGTCCGAGGCCTGCCGGCAGAGCGCCGCATAGTCGGGCGAAGTCCGGAATGCCTCGTCGCGCGGATAAGGCGCTTCGATTGCAAGCTCGCCGTGGACGCGGCCCGGTCGTGCCGCCATGACGACGACACGACTGGACAGGAACACGCTTTCGAAGACGCTATGGGTGACGAAGACGACGGTAAACCGCTCGTCCTGCCAAAGCTCGAGAAGATCGTTGTTGAGCTTGAAGCGGGTAATCTCGTCAAGCGCCGCGAAGGGCTCGTCCATCAGAAGAATGCGCGGCTTGGTCACCATAGCCCGTGCGATCGAGACACGCATCTTCATGCCGCCGGAAAGCTCGCGCGGCACGGCATTCTCGAAACCGGTGAGGTGCACGCGCGACAGCATTTCCATCACCGCGGGCTTGGCCTCCGCGCGCGATACGCCTTTCAGCCTGAGCGGCAGCCAGACATTGTCGAAGACGCTGGCCCATGGCAGCAGCGTCGGCTCCTGGAAGACGAAGCCGATATTCGAGCGGTCGATCGAGCCGCGCCAGTCGAGCTGACCGGAGGTCGGCGTCGACAGGCCGGCAATCAACCTGAGCGCCGTCGACTTGCCGCAGCCCGAGGGCCCGAGCAGGCTTAGGAAATCGCCTTCGCGGATCGCCAGGTCGACCTTGCTCAGCGCCGTGACGCCGTTGGAAAAGACCTTGCCGACATTGCGTAAGGAAAGCAGCATCGGGCTCTCACCCGATGCCGTTGCCTGCGCCACTTTCTCCTGGATCATCTCAGGCAGGCCGCCTTACTTCTTCAGCTCCCGCCCGACCCCCTTGTTGATGAAGGCGAGCGTATAGGCCTTCTTGATGTCGATGCCCGGCTGCGCGACCTTGGCCTTGACCATCTTGTCGTAGAAGCTCTGGATGCGCGCTTCGGTCATGCCGCCGATACCGAGCTTTTCCGTATCGCCGGAATCGACAATGCCGAACTTCTTCAGCTGTTCGATCGAGAAGGCGATCTGCTCATCCGTCATGTCCGGATTGTCCTTCTTGATCATCTCGTTGGCGGCCTTGTTGTCGCCGTAGAGGTAGTTGTACCAGCCCTTGGCCGAGCCATCGACGAAGCACTGCACCACCTCCGGCCGCTTGTCGATGGTGTCCTGCATCACCTCGATGGTCGTGGCATAAGTATCCCAGCCATTGTCGGCGAGCAGGAACTGGTTCGGCACGAAGCCGCCCTGTTTCTGCACCGCGTAGGGCTCCGACGTGACATAGCCCTGCTGGATCGACTTCTTGTTGGCGATGAAGGGCGCCGGATTGAAGGTGTATGGCACGCGCTTGGCGGCATCGAAGCCGAGATCGGTCACCATCCACTGGAAGAAGGTCTGTGCGCCCTCGTCGCCGAGGATATACTGGTCGGCGTTCTTCAGGTCCTCCCACTTGTCCAGCCCTTCGCCCGGATGGGACATAATGACCTGCGGGTCCTTCTGGAAGTCGGCGGCGACGACGCGCATCGGAATCCCCTGCTGCACGGCGTCGAAGGCCGAGAGCAGGTTGCCGCCCATGTAGAAATCGATCTTGCCGGCCAGCAGCATCGGCCGGCCGCTGACCTGCGGGCCGCCCTGCATGATGGTGACGTCGAGGCCGCAGGCGGCGTAGGTTCCGTCGGCGATCGCCTGGTAGTAGCCGCCATGTTCCGGCTCGGCCAGCCAGTTGGTGCCAAAGGTGACCTTCTCGTTGGCCGCAGCGCCCAGCGTGCTGGCAGCAAGCAGCGCGATCGCACCCGCCAGGATTTTTTCTTTTCCGTACATAAACATCACCCTCTCTTGGCTCCGGCGCGCTGCGCGCTGGGCTCCACTCCATTGGTTCAAGAAGCAAGACACATGCCACCGCCTTGGGCCGCCTGCTTGCGCGGCAGTCATTGCCGAGACCGGACGGGTCATGCTGTACAAATGGCATCGTGCCCATTTTTTGGACGCCTGTCCATAATCGCCCGGGCGGCATGCACCGCATCTTGAAGCTTTCATGAATCCGGCCTTAGTCTGCCTGCCGACAGGAGAATGCCATGCTCAATTATCTCGCCCCCAAGTCGATCAAGCCGCCCTTTGCCCGTTATAGCCATGGCGTTGAAATTCCAGCGGGAAAGCGCCTTGTGCTATGTTCGGGTCAGTTGGGCATCGCGCCGGATGACGCCGTCCCGGAGGATGCCGGCGCGCAGACC
This sequence comes from Mesorhizobium sp. M1A.F.Ca.IN.020.03.2.1, assembly GCF_004023205.1. Lineage (NCBI taxonomy): Bacteria > Pseudomonadati > Pseudomonadota > Alphaproteobacteria > Hyphomicrobiales > Phyllobacteriaceae > Mesorhizobium > Mesorhizobium sp. M1A.F.Ca.IN.020.03.2.1. Next base: position 3,967 of record NZ_RZSV01000118.1, read on the forward strand.
GAGCTTTGCTTCAAGAATATTGCCGCAATCTTAAGCGAAGCCGGGCTGACGCTGAACGATGTCGTGCGCATCAACGCCTTCGTCACCGATCGCGCGCATCTGCAGGCCTATATGGACGTTCGCAATCGCCTGTTTTCCGATCCGGCGCCCGCTTCGACGCTGATGATCGTTTCAGGTTTTGCCCGCCCGGAATTCAAGGTTGAGGTGGAGGTTCTGGCAGCAGGCTAGCTGTTGCCCGGAATGCCCAGGCGCTTTAGACCTTCGGGCCGAACAGCAGACCATCGGGAGACGACAGTGACGACAAGACGTGTGTGGTGGGGCGACTATCGGACGACCGAATACGCCTCGATCGACGCGGAAGCGACGATTGCCGTTCTGCCGGTGGCCGCGGTCGAGCAGCATGGCCCTCACCTTCCCGTCTCGACCGACACCTCGATCATGATGGGCATGCTGGAGACGGTGATTGCGCGCCTGCCCGAGGACATCGACATCCGCCTCCTGCCGGTGCAGGCGGTGGGCAAGTCGAACGAGCATCTGCATGCGCCGGGAACGCTCACCTTGCCGGCCACCACCCTGGTCGACGCCTGGACGGAGCTTGGCCTCTCGGTCGCCCGCGCCGGGGTCAGAAAGTTGATCGTCGTCAACTCGCATGGCGGCAACGAGGAGATCATGGGCATTGTCACGCGCGAATTGCGCGTGCGCGCAAAGATGCTGGCGGTGAAGACGAGCTGGCAGCGCTTCGGCCGTCCCTCCGGCATGTATACCGAGCTCGAGGACCGTCACGGCATCCATGGCGGCGATGTCGAGACCTCGCTGATGCTGCATTTCCGGCCAGATCTCGTCGATATGGGCAAGGCCGACAATTTCGTCTCCAATGTCGGTCGCGCCGAAAAGGAATTCGCCCTGCTGCGGCACACCGGAACGCACGCCTTCGCCTGGATCGCCAGCGACCTCAATCCGAACGGCGTGGTCGGCGACGCCAGCATCGCCACCGCCGAAAAAGGCCGGCTCACGGCCGAGCATCAGGCCGATGGCTTCATCAGCCTGGCCAGGGATGTGCGTAAGGCGAGGCTTGCCGACTGGCTGGCGTAGCGGAACAGTGCGAGCTCAATCTCTAATGCTGAGTTCGAACGGAATCCCTTCAAATGCATCTGCACCGCGCCCGATTGCTTCGACCGCCGCGATCATCCGGCCTTCTCGCCCAAGCAACATATCCGCAACGGCAATCAGCCTTGGATTGGGCGTCGCTGACGGCGAGAGAAAGCGCAGCGTCTTCGCCAGCTCCGCCTCGTCGCGTTTGGGCGCCAGTGCCGCCGCGATAATATAGGCCGATGCCGTCGAGCGGCTGATACCGGCATAGCAGTGCACGACCATCGGTTTGGCCCTGTCCCAGCGATAGGCGAAGTCGAGCAGCGCGCGCACATGCTCCTCGCCCGGCATGGTCATGCCTTCCTGCGCGGCGACGATGTCGTGCATGACGAGATGCAGATGGTTTTCGGCCAGTATCGAGGCCGGACGGATCATCCCGGTGCCGTCGGCGAGCAGCGACAGCAAGCGCTCCGCGCCGGTTCTCGCAACGGTCTCCTCCACCTTCGACAGCGAACAGACATGGATCATCGTCAGCACTCCTTCGGCGCATAGTCGCGCCGCGAGGCCCACGCTGCAAGCGCGCTCTCGAGCCGCTGCCACTCCTCTTCGCTGCCGGGCAGACCGACGCGCAAGGCGTGCGGACGATCGGCAAAATGGCGGACCAAGATACCGCGTTCGCCAAGAGCGGAGAACAGGGAGGCAGCATCGGAGAACGACAAATAGCGGAACAAACTGGTGCCGCCGGCGACCGCGATACCGAATCGGCTGAGCAGCGCGTCGAGGCGCTTGGCATCGGCTGCCAGGCCCTGTCGCATGTCATCCTGCCACCCGGCATTCGCCAATGCGCGGATTCCGTATTCAAGTGCAGGACCGGCGACAGCCCATGGCCCAAGCTGCGCCTCCAGCCGCTCGGCTGTCAGTTGGTCGGCCAGCGCGAAACCAAGCCTGACGCCGGCAAGGCCGAAGAATTTGCCGAAGGAGCGCAGCACCACCATACCACCCTGGCCCACATCGCCGGCAAGGCTGTGTTGGACCGGGCCGACATCCATGAAGGCTTCGTCGACCACCAGCAGGCCGCCCTTCGCGCGAAGCCGCGCAGCAAGGCCGACCAGGCGGTGCCTTTCGATCACTCGCCCATCCGGATTGTTCGGGTTGACCAGCACGGCAAGGTCAGCGTCCGCCAAGGCGTCGAAGTCGCCCACCTCCACAATCGCATGGCCTGCAATCGCGGCCGCCCTGGCGTGCTCGGCATAGGTTGGACCCAGCACCAGTGCCTTGCCGGGCCTCACCAGCGAAGCGACCCGCGGCAACAGGATCTGCGTGCCGGGCGCGGCCACGACATGCGCCGCCGACCGCGCGCCATACGCCTTGGCCGCAATTTCGGCCAATTCGCGCAGTCGTCCTGGCTCGGGCAATCGTGACAGGGCGGTGGCGGGCAGATCGAAAAGCGGATAGGAGTGCGGATTGATACCTGTCGAGAGGTCAAGGAAAGGCTGTGGCGCATGAGGAAAGAGCGCGCTTGCCCGGCCAAGGCTGCCGCCGTGATCAACCGCTGCAACCGCTCCGCTTAGAAGCTTCATGTCGATACTGATCGCTTTCCTGTCACTCGCCATCGAACGTGCCCTTGGCTACCCGGACTGGCTGTTTAACGCCATCGGTCATCCGGTAACCTGGATCGGCAGGCTGATATCCTTTCTCGATCGCAGGCTCAACCGCGCCACCGATTCCGACGAATTGCGTCGCCGCCGCGGCCTCCAGGCGCTTCTGGTCGTCCTGCTGGTGCCGGCGGCCATAGGCCTGGCGCTGCATGTCCTGCTCTGGCTGATCTTTCCGTCCGGCCTGGTCATCGCGGCCATTCTCAGCTCCTCGCTTCTGTCGCAGAAGAGCCTCGCCGAGCATGTCGAGGATGTCGCCGATGCGCTGGAGACCGGCGGCCTCACGCTCGGCCGCATCGCCGTTTCGCGCATCGTCGGCCGCGATCCGGACAAGCTCGACAGGGCGGGCGTTGCCCGAGCCGCGATCGAAAGCCTGGCAGAGAATTTCTCCGATGGCGTCGTCGCGCCTGCCATATGGACCGGTGTCGGTGGTTTGGCCGGGGGTGCTGCCTACAAGGCCGCCAACACCGCCGATTCCATGATCGGCCACCGCACGCCGAAATACGAGGCCTTCGGCCGGGCGGCCGCTCGCTTCGACGACCTGGTCAACCTGCCGGCATCGCGGCTCACCGGCCTGCTGATTGTGCTGGCGGCCTTCATCGTCAAGGGCGCCGACCCCCGCAACGCCTGGCAGGTCATGCGGCGTGACGCGAAGAAGCACCGTTCGCCCAATGCCGGCTGGCCGGAAGCCGCCATGGCCGGCGCGCTGGGGCTCGCCCTGGCCGGACCGCGCAGTTATGGCGGCGAGGTCGTCGAGGATGCCTTCATGGGCGAAGGCGGCAGGCGCGAGGCCGAAAGCACCGACATAAGGCAGGCGCTGGAACTCTATCGCGTCGCCGACGGGCTGCTGATCGGCCTGTTCGCGATTTTGTCGGCGACGGTGATCTATCTGACCATTTTGATCGGCGGCTAAGGCGCCTCAGAACTCGATCCCCTGCTGCGCCTTCACGCCGGCCGCGAAATGGTGCTTGGTCAGCCCCATCTCGGTGACGAGATCGGCCGCCTCGACCAGCAGCGGCTTGGCGTTGCGGCCGGTGACGACGACATGCAGGCCCTCGCGGCGCGCCTTCAGCGCCGCGACCACCTTTTCCAGCTCGAGATAATCGTAGCGCAGAGCGATGTTGAGCTCGTCGAGGACGACGAGGCTGATCGAAGGGTCGGCAATCAGCTCGAGCGCCTTCGCCCAGGCAGCCTCGGCGGCGGCTATGTCGCGCTTCAGGTCCTGCGTCTCCCAGGTGAAGCCCTCGCCCATCGCGTGCCAGACGACGCGATCGCCGAAGGCGGCGAAGGCATCCTTCTCGCCCGTGTGCCATTTGCCCTTGATGAACTGGACGACGCCGACGCGCTTGCCGTAGCCAAGCATCCTCAGCGCCAGGCCGAACGCAGCCGTGGTCTTGCCCTTGCCCGGCCCCGTATTGACGATCAGCAGTCCCTTCTCGATCGTCTTGCCGGCCACCTCGGCATCCTGCACCGCCTTGCGCTTGGCCATCTTGGCTCGATGGCGTTCGGCATCCTTGTAGTCGATGATCGTGTCTTTGATCTCGCCCATGTCACTTCGCCTTGAGCGGCAGCCCCGCCACCATCATCAGCACGCTGTCGGCGACAGCCGCGACCTGCTGGTTGAGCCGCCCGGCGGCGTCGCGGAACCGGCGCGCCAGCGCATTGTCCGGCACGATGCCGAGCCCGACTTCGTTAGACACCACAAACCACGGTCCGCGCGGCTGCGAAAGCACATCCGAGAGCCGCCGGCACTCGGCCTCGATATCGTGGTCCGCCAGCATATGATTGCTCAGCCACAATGTCAGGCAATCGATAAGCACCGGCTGGTGATCGGGCAAGGCGTCGATCGCGCCGACCAGGTCGAGCGGCGCATCGACGGTGACCCAGCCTTTGCCGCGGCGCGAGCGATGCAGCGCGATGCGCTCGCGCATCTCCTCGTCATAGGCCTGCGCGGTGGCGATATAGGCCCAAGGCGACGGGCTTGCCGCCACCAGGCACTCGGCATGCGCGCTCTTGCCGGAGCGCGCACCGCCGATGATGAAGGTCAGATGGCCCTCCGCGCGATCAGGCAAAGCTGTCGCGCAGGCTGGTCGACGTACCGGTGAAGCGGCCGCGCACCACACCGACGGCCGCACCGAGCACCAGCCAGAAGACCAGATCGGTGAGGGTCACCGCCACCACGAACTGATGGTGCAGCCCCTCGGGAATCGCCGTCTCGAAGCTGACGGGCTGCGGCGCGCCGACTACGTGCGGAGCGACGATCAGCACGACCGCCAGAATTGCCAAGGGCAGCGACTTGCGAAAGGCGATCAATCCAAGGCCGACCGCGGTTGCGGCCACCGTCGAAATCCACCAGATCTGGCGCGGCAGAAGTTCCGCCGCCGGCATGGCCGGCAGTTCCGGCGGCAGGCCGAGGCCGGGCGCGAGCGTGAAAACCGCAAAGCCGGCAAGGCCCCAGAACACGCCCTGGCGCCAGCTGCCGATGCCACCGGCGAATTCCGAGACCGCGACCAGGATCAGCGCGAAGCCGATGCCGGTGACGATGTTTGCGACAACGTTGAAGGCGAAGCGCTCGAAGCCGTCGGCCGGAGCCCAGCCCTCGTCCTCGGTCGGAGCCGCCGCTTCCGTCGACGCAGGAGCGGCGCTGCTCATCGCATTGCCCGCCGGTTCGGCCGAGCTCATGGCAGCGCTAGTTCCAGTGTTGGCGGCATGGTCGTGGTGATGACCGCCGCCCGCCTTTTCATAGACTTCCGCTTTGAGGATCAGCGGCACGGTCGCATAGGCCTGCATGCAGGCAAGCGCGATGCCCGCCACGAGCCCTGCGATCGCCGCGACGAACACGACGTTGCGAAACAGATTCATGATATCGGGCCTTCGTCAGTGGCAGGGAAAAGCCATCGAGTGACGATAGTCGTGGGCAGCGTTGTGGACCGCATCGATGTGCGAGAAGCCGACAAAACCGACGACGAAAATGCCGAGCAGCGCGGCGAGAGCCAGCTGCATGATGCGCGACTGCGAGGAGACGGAGGCGCCGAGGGCGACGGAAGCGGTATTCATGTCTTGTCCTTTCGCCCTCCACCCGAGGGCATCGAAGTCAACTTTCCTGTCGCCGGCAGGTCTCCTGGCTCGCGGATTCGCACCCTTCCCCACCTTCCCGAGGACAAACCTCAGTGGTCTATGGAGAGGACTACCGCACACAGTTGCGGGGGCAGCCACGGCTTAGGGCAAAGACTCCACCCTCACCGCATTCCCTCTTGGCTCCAAAAACGGAACCGACGACGCCAGCGACTATAGGCAGAATCGTCGCGACCGGCAAACCAAATTCCGTCACGCCGCAGCGTGATTGCGGCACCGGTTTCGGACTAAGATCCGGCGATCCGCTCGGCGACGAGCTTCTGCAATCGCCACAAATGGCGGTCGTGAATACCGCGCTGTTCGAGGTTCTTCACCGTGTTGTAGAGATAGTCGGCGCCTGAACCCCAGTGGCCGCACGAGGTCGCCAGCCTTTCGACCACCTCGTCTTCGTTGAGTGGGCCGGCATAGGTCGTGCCTTTGCGATTGATGACGAAGGCAAGCGCTCTCAACGGCCCCTTGTCGGTTGCGAGTTGCAGCAGGCGCGGCCGGTAGCTGGTCGGCTTCAGCGTCATCTCGCGGCGAAAAAGCCTGTCCAGCGCCTGCCGGCGGTCACCACCGTTCAGGCGGAAAGCAACGCCCTTGCATTGGCCGCCACGATCCAGCGCCATCATCAGGCCGGGGCTTTGCTTGGTGCCGCGCCAGCGCGTCATCTTCATGCAGAAGGAGCGATGCCAGCCGCGAGCCACGGCGACGCGCTCCTCAAAATGCTCGATTTCCGGTTTCCAGATCAGCGAGCCGTAGCCGAACAGCCAGAGAGGCTCGGTTGCAGGTAGCTCGGCCTCGAATGCATCCAGCATGGCTTCATAGTCGCTGTCCACGAGATGCTCGGCATCCGGGTCGGGCCCCGGGTCATCGACCGCGCGAAAACAGCGGGCGACCAGTTCCACGGTCAGCGACATCGTTCTTGCAGGCATACTTTGCAATCCTGGGCAGCCGGCGAAACCGCAGGCGATTACGAAGTGACCTTAAGGGCAGCACCCGGAAGCGACAATGGCCGCGCAATTGACAACGGTCCTGCCCGGGTGTCGGCTGTCATCAGCCAAGGGGAGCCGCTCATGCAGCCAAATCCTAGCGAACACAGCCGCTACAATGGCCTCACCAGCCTCGAGCCGACGTTGCCTGCAAGCGCCTATCGGGAAGCCGACGCTTACCGGCTCGATCTCGAAGCGATCTGGTATCGGAGCTGGCTCATGGTTTGCCGCGAAGCCGATCTCGCGGAACCTCTTGCCTTTCGAACCGCGCGTATCGGCTCGCAGGAGGTCGTCGTGCTGCGCGACGAGGCCGGGAGCTTGCGCGCCTTCCACAACACCTGCCGGCATCGCGGCTCGCAGCTCTGCCTGGAAAGCGAAGGGCGGCTGAAGGCAAGGCTGCTCACCTGCCCCTACCACGCCTGGTCCTATTCGCTGCGCGGCGATCTCGTCCGTGTCCCATCGAAATCGCTGCCCGAAGGCTTCGACAAGGAAAATTATCCGCTCTACCGGGTGGCGCTGTCAGTGTGGCGCGGCTTCGTCTTCATCAATCTCGCAGAGGATCCCGATGGCTCGGGGGAAGCCTCCTTCGACTCCGCCTCCCGCGATCTTTCGAACTGGCCGCTGGAGACGCTCGTCCCCGGGCACCGGCTCACCAAGGTGATGAACTGCAACTGGAAAATCTTCTGGGAGAACTTCAACGAATGCCTGCATTGCCCGGGCGTGCACAAGGACCTGTCGCGGCTGGTGCCGATCTATGGGCGCGGCCTGATGGCGAGGCATGACGATCCGGAATGGGCGCGCTATGCGGATAATGATGCTCCGGAGTTTTCCGGCGGCCTACGCGCCGGCGCCGAGACCTGGTCGCGCGACGGACGCGTCCATGGGCCGGTCTTTGCCGGGCTGACGCCGGCCGAGCGAGCCGCCGGCCAGACCTACGCTACCTCGCTGCCCTCGATGTTCGTCGTCGGCCATGTCGACTATGTCCGCACGGTGCGTCTCGCCCCGCTCGGGCCGGAGCAGACGGAACTCACCGCCGAATGGCTGTTCGCGCCCGATGCCCTGGCACAAACCGATATCGACAACATCGTCGCCTTCGGCGCGCAGGTGCTGGAGGAGGACGCCGCGATCTGCGAGATCAACCAGAAGGGCATGCACTCGATCCGCCACCAGGCCGGCGTGCTGATGCCCGAGGAGTACGATTTGCGCCGCTTCCACGAGTGGGTGCGTGGGCGCCATGCCGCGTTGCAGCCGGTCAAAACGACTTCGGCAGATAGCGCCAGGTGAAGAAGCCACAGAAGGCGGCCAACAGGCCGAGCGTGACGAACACCGAGCCGAGACCGAAGAAGGAGAGCACCACCGAATAGACCAGCGGCGGCGTCAGCTCGGAGAAATCGAGATAGGTTCGGTAGACAGCCGCCATCTGCGCTCGTTCATAGGAACGCACTGAGCGCATGAAGGCTGTCGAGCCCAGCGCGTCGAGCGCAATGGTGAACAAGGCGCCGCCGAGCAGGAAGGCGGCGGTGAGCAGCGGCGCGGCGGCGCCGACGCCGCCGGCCACGAAGAGCATCGCCGCCATGGCGAAATAGGCGAAAGCCATGGTCCGACGGCCGCCGAAGCGCTTTCCCGCCCTGCCCCAGAAGATCGCCATGAACAGAAGCGCATTGCCGGCCGAAACCAGCAGCCCGCCGGCAAGCTTGCCCTCGCCCGTGATCACCATGAACAGCGGGCCATAGACGAAGAAGGTCGTCCAGAAACACGAGCGCCCGAAGGCGATCAGCCACGCGAGGCGCAACCGCGGCTGCGCGACGAAGCGGCCGATATTGGCGAGCGGGTTGATCGGACGGCTCTTGCCGGGACGGATCGAAGGGTTGTCGCCCAGCCGATAGGTCCAGAACAACGCCAGCAGCGCCAGCGCGAAAGCCACGACCGCGCCGTTTGCGGCATAAATCCCGAAGCGCGTATAGAGGAAAATGCCGAGCGTCGGCCCGCCGGTCCAGGCGAACATCGACCAAGCCATGCGCAGCGATTCCGCCTGCATGAAGTCGGTCTTGCGGATATGGTCCATGATGTAGAGGTTAAGCGTGATGGACAGCGCGCTCGCCCCCATGACACGGCACAGCATCCCGGCGAGTTGTCCCGGCAGCGTGTGGGTAACGAAGAACACCGAGCCGATCGCCAGCATCAGGCAGCCGGCCGTGTAGACCCAGCGCCGCGCGAAGCGGCGGATCAGCATCGGCATGAACAGCGTCACCGACAGCCCGAGCAGCGACACGATGGTGTAGAGGATCGAGACGATCTGCTCGTTGTGCAGGATTTCGTAGGCCTGATCGGGATGACGCTGGAGATGGTGGCGCGAGCAAAGGATTCGACCGCATAGAGCGAAGCGAAGGTGCGCGCATCGGCGGGCCTGAGAGCCGGAAGCCAGATCGGATGGCGCACATGGGTGGACATCGGCCCTCCGAAAAGTGAATCGCTCGCCAAATCTGGCCGGACCAGTCGCGGACCGGTAGCAGGAAACCGACTCCGAGAGGCCGAAAAGCGAAGCCGGCCAGAGGCTTTCCGCCGCTGGCCTAAAGCGGCTTGCCATGCCGCCTGAATGGCAGCAGCCGATCCACCCTCTGTTGTTCGCCCGAACCGTGATAGTCGTTTGGCACGACTGAATCGGATTGCGAGATCAATGACCCTTCAGACGACCGGCGTCGCCGTTCAAGACGCGCCGAAACACGGCCGCATCGTCGCCATCGACGTCCTGCGCGGCATCGCGCTGATCGCGATGGCGAGCTATCATTTCACCTGGGATCTCGAAAACTTCGGCTACACCTCGCCGGGCCTCACCGCCTTCGGTTGGTGGAAGCTCTACGCCCGCTGCATCGCCTCGACTTTTCTGTTCCTGGTCGGTGTCAGCCTGTTCCTCGCACATGGCCGCCATATCCGTTGGCCTGGCTTCTGGAAGCGCTTTGCGATGGTTGCGGGTGCGGCGATCGCCATCTCGGTCGTCACCTATATCGCCACGCCGGACGGCTTCATCTTCTTCGGCATCCTGCACGAGATCGCGCTGGCAAGCCTGCTCGGCCTGGCTTTTCTCAGGCTGCCGACATTGCTGACGGCGATCGTCGCCGCGGCCGTGATTGCGGCGCCTTATTATCTGCGGTCGGAAGTCTTCGACCATCCGGCGCTGTGGTGGGTCGGGCTGTCGCCGACCAACCCGCGCTCGAACGACTATGTGCCGCTGTTTCCCTGGTTCGGCGCAGTGCTTGCCGGCATCGCGGTCGTCAAGCTCGCTTCGGCATCCGGGCTTCTCGCCCGGCTGGCGACCTGGATGCCCGGCCGCTGGTCGACCCCGCTGACTTTCATCGGCCGGCACAGCCTCGCCTTCTATCTCATCCACCAGCCGCTTCTGTTCGGCGCGGTGTGGCTGTTCTCGCAGGCCATGCCGGCCGCGCCACAAGACAAGGACGCTGGTTTCCTGTCGGCTTGCCAGGCGCAGTGCGAACAGCAACGGGACAGCAAGTTCTGTTCCAGCTATTGTGGCTGCATGCTGGACACGCTGAAGGGCGAAGGGTCTCTCGACAAGCTCTACAGCAACGACCAGTCCAGCGCCTGGAAATCGCATCTGGCCGATCTGGCGAGCACTTGTACCGCCGCGACCGAGGACGAGATGGAAGGAGGGCAGCAATGACAGGCATCGCAAAGCCCGGACACGGGATCATCCCCTGGCCACCTGTGATCTATGTCGTGGCGATCGCACTGAGCGTCGTGCTCGGCATGCTCTACCCGCTGCCCTGGATCGGGGACATATTCGGCGCTATCCTCGTCGGCGCCGGCTGGGTAGCGCTCTTTGGCGTGGCAGCGCTCTGGGTTACCGCGATCCGCGCGATGGTGCGCGCCAGGACGACGCTCAATCCCAATGCCGAGCCCGACCATCTGGTGACATCGGGGCCCTTCGGCATCACCCGCAACCCAATGTATCTCGCCAATACGCTGCTGTTGATCGGCGTCTCCTTCATCACCGGTATCGTATGGTTCCTGCTGTTTGCCTTCCTCGCTGCCTTCGCGACGCAGAAAATGGCGATCGAGAAGGAGGAAAAGATACTGGCGGCAAAGTTCGGCAAGAAATACCGCGATTACGCCAAGCGGGTCCGGCGCTGGATCTGAGGCTGTATCGACAATGAAGGTTGCTGGGTGCGAGCAGGCCCGCACCTCGGCGATTAGCAGAAGCATCCGTGACATCCTAGGGCGAAGCAAGCCGCGACGCCGCTTCGCGGCTGCTCCGCCGTGGGATGACGAAGTTCGAAAGCTCCGGCCAATCTCGAACGTCTGCGACGGTTAGCCTAGCTGAACTCCTTGGCTGTCAGCGGGCTACGTGTTCACGCCCAGCTCCGCCAACCGCTCCACGCAGGACTCCTCGGCCTGGTCGAGCTCGGCAAGCGTCTCCTCGAGGTCGCGCCGTTTCTGGCGCAGGTCCTCGCGCTTTTCCTCGATGCGCTTGATCATCAGCTTGAGCTGGCCGACCTCGCCGGGCGGTTCCTTGTACATCTGGATGATTTCGCGGATCTCGGCGATCGAGAAGCCGAGCCGCTTGCCGCGCATGATCTGGCGGATCAGATGCCGGTCGGACGGGCGAAACAGCCGCGTGCGCCCGCGCCGGATCGGCTGCACCAGCCCCTCGTCCTCATAGAACCGCAACGTCCGGGTGGACACGTCGAATTCGCGCGTCAGCTCTGTGATCGTGTAATATTCCCGCATTCTCGCTCCCACGCCCAAACGTCCAGGCATCGCCACGCAGAAGCGTCGCCCTTTCTCCAATCAACCCCGTCTGTGCCGGAATCGGCATCTGACCCCAGGGCAACGTCGCACGGCATTTACGTAAAAGTCAATTATAGCACTGTCTCAGGGAACGCCAAACCACCACGTGGCCAATCCGAGGAATGCAAAGAAGCCGACGCAGTCGGTGACGGTCGTGACGAAGACGGCGGAGGCTACCGCCGGGTCGATCTTGAAGCGGTCGAGCAGCAGCGGGATGAGAATGCCTGCCAGGGCCGCCGCGAACATGTTGATGATCATCGCCGCCGCGATAATGCCGCCCAGGTTGGGATCGTGGAACCACAGTCCAGCAACCATGCCGATCAGCACCGCAAAGACGATGCCGTTGATGAAGCCCACTCCCACCTCACGGCGGATGATCCGGGCGGCGTTGTAGATGTCCAGATCCCTGGTCGCCAGCGCCCGCACCGTGACGGTCATCGTCTGCGAGCCGGCATTGCCGCCCATGCCGGCAACGATCGGCATCAGCACAGCGAGCGCCACGATATGCTCGATGGTCTGGTCGAACAGGCCAATCACCGAGGCCGCGAGAAACGCCGTGACCAGATTGACGAGCAGCCACGGCACACGCGATCGCGAGGTCGCAAGCACGGTGTCGGATAGCTCTTCGTCGCCGACGCCGCCCATGCGCAGAAGGTCCTCCTCTGCCTCCTGCTGGATGACGTCGACCACGTCGTCGATGGTGAGCACGCCGACCAGACGCTCGTTCTCGTCGACCACGGCGGCCGAGAGCAGGTCGTATTGCTCGAATTCCCGCGCCGCCTCTTCCTGGTCCATGGTGGCGGGGATGGCATGGCGCGTCTCATGCATCACCTCCTCGACCTTCACCGCGCGCTTGGTGCGCAGGATCTGGTCGAGATCGATGGCACCGAGCAGTTTGAAGCTCGGGTCGATGACGAAGATCTGGCTGAAGCGATCGGGAAGGTTCTTGTCCTCGCGCATGTAGTCGATCGTCTGGCCGATGGTCCAGAACGGCGGCACGGCGACGAACTCGGTCTGCATGCGCCGGCCGGCCGTCTCTTCCGGATAGTCGAGCGCGCGCCGCAGCCGGATGCGCTCGGTGAACGGCAGTTGCGACAGGATCTCGTCCTGGTCCTCCTGGTCGAGGTCTTCCAGGATGTAGACGGCGTCGTCGGAATCAAGTTCCTGCACCGCCTGCGCGATCTGCTCGTTGGGCAAATTGTCGACGATGTCGAGCCGGATCGCCTCGTCG
>NZ_RZSV01000119.1:0-16832 GCF_004023205.1 Mesorhizobium sp. M1A.F.Ca.IN.020.03.2.1
CTTGGGCTGTATCTGCGCGCCGGCGAACCCGCCGATCTCGCCAGCGAGCCGATAGTAGAGGCCGAGCAGCGATGTCGGCGAGCGCGGACCGAGATGGCTGCCCAGTGTCGCGTCGAAAGCGAGCAGGCCTTTCAGCCTGTCGTCGGAAAGCTGCTCGTCGAGCAGGTCGTAGACGTTCATCAAGAGCACGCGCAGGAAGTCGCGCATGTCCTCCTTGCCGAGCTTCTTCAGCGCCAGCGCCGTCTGGCCGAGCCCGGTCATTTCGGCGAGCGACATGCCGGCAAGGTCCGGCGGGCGGCGCGACAGGAAGGGTTTCAGCACGCCGGCGTAGCGCAACAGCTGCGCGCGCAGGTCGCGCCAAGCCGACTGCTCCGACGGGCTGGCGCCCGTCAGCGCCTCGCCATAGGCGCCGTGCAGCACCAGCGGGCCGTCTTTCGACAATGCGATCGACGGCACGAAATCGCCGCGCTCGATCTTCAGCCCGTGGCGCTCGAGCTCCAGCGTCTTCACCACATCGGGATGCAGGCGGTTGAGCAGATGAGCGACCGAGGAGGCGCGAAACCCCGGCGCGAATTCCTCGGTGCGCGCCGCGCCGCCGACCTCCTTGCCGGCCTCGAGCAGCAGCACCTTGCGTCCCGATTTCGCCAGAGTGGCGGCGGCAACCAGGCCGTTGTGGCCGCCGCCGATGACGATCGCGTCCCAATTCGCTTCAGATGACGTCATGGGCTGGGCTCATATGCAGGGTTGGCTTGGCGAGATCGCGCAGGATCTCGGCGGCGGCGTTGCGTCCGGGCGCGCCCATGACGCCGCCGCCCGGATGAGTGGAGGAGCCGCACATATAGAGGCCGCCGACCGGCGAGCGGTATTGCGCGTAGCCCGGCACCGGGCGGTTGAACAGCAGCTGGTCGAAGGTCAGTTCGCCTTGGAAGATGTTGCCTTCGGTGAGGCCGACCTCGGCCTCGATCTCGCGCGGCGTGCGCACCTCCATATGGACGATGCGGTCGCGGAAGCCGGGCGAATATTCGGCGATCTGCGCAACCACGCTTTCGGCGAAGCCGTCGCGGTCGGCGTCCGTCCAGTCTCGCCCGCCAATTTTGGGCGGCGCGTATTGCACGAAGCAGCTCATGAAATGTTTTCCCGGCGGCGCCATGGTCGGGTCGAGCGTGGTCGGGATCACCATGTCGAGGAAGGGATCGGCCGACCAGCGCCCGGCCTTCCAGTCGTCATAGGCGCGCTCCATGCGCTCAATGGAATCGGTGAAGTGCATGTCGGCGCGGTAGACCGGCGAATCCTTTGGCAGAGCGGTGAATTGGGGAAGCGAATCGAGCGCGATGTTGACCTTGCCGGACGAGCCGCGGATCTTGAAGTTCCTGACCCGCCGAAGGAAGATGTCGGGCAGCTCCTTCTCCTCGACCAGCTTCAGGAAGGTGCGCTTCACGTCGGCGTTTGAGACGACGAGCTTGCCATAGACCTCTTCGCCGCCGGCCAGTACGACGCCCTTGGCCCTGCCGTTCCTAATCAGCACGCGCTCGACCTCGGCGCCGGTGCGGATCGTGCCGCCGGAGGCCTTGAACGAGGCGGCGAGCGCCTTGGTCACGGCACCCATACCGCCACGCGCATAGCCCCAGGCGCCCACCGAGCCATCGACCTCACCCATATAGTGGTGGAGCAGGACATAGGCCGTGCCGGGCGACATGGGCCCAAGCGCCGTGCCGATGATGCCGGAGAGCGCAAAGTTCGCCTTGATGACGTCGGTCTCGAAATACTCGTCGAGGAAGTCGGAGATCGACATCGTCCAGAAGCGCAAGGTCAGCGCCATTTCCTCAGCGGTGAGAACGGCGAATTTCTTGCCGAGATAGAGCAGCTCGCCAAGATCGCGCGGCTTGAAGCTGGTGGGATCGGGCGCGGTGCGCATCAACAGCGGCTGGATGAAGCGGCACTGCCTTGTGACGTCGCGCGAATAGCGGTCGTAGGCCTCGGCGTCGCGCTTGGAGAAGCGGGCGAATTCGCGGCGATGCGCATCGTGGTCGCGGTAGTTGGCGAGATAGTCGCCGTCGCGCGTGAACACCGCGCCGCCTTCATAGGAGATCACCTGCAGGCCGAAGCGCGGCAGCTCCAGATCGCGCATGATCTCGGGCCGGAACAGCGAGCAGACATAGGAGCAGTTGGAGTAGAGAAAGCCCGGCGTCAGCTCGCGGCTGGTGGCCGCACCGCCGACCCAGTCGTTCTTCTCGACCACCAGCACGTCGAGCCCGGCGCGCTGCAGATAGCCGGCGTTGACCAGCCCGTTGTGGCCGCCGCCGATGACGATCGCGTCCCATGCGTTCATGTGCGCTCAACCTCCCTCCGGCCGCCCGTTTTTTGGGTGCGATTTGTTCCCCGATCAGCCGAATTTGGCACGGGTCACGGTTTTTTGTCCAGCCATTTTGAATGAATGTTCAACAAATGGTGTTGCGTTTCTGCGTTGATGCGCTAGGCTTTGCCCCGCATTTCTGGTGTTCCGCTAGCGCGAAGGTGACTTCCGCATTTGAGGCTCAGTCCGATGATCGAAACGGCTAACGCCGAGCCGGAATATGACGACGCGGCCATTCGCTTCCTCGAGGCGCTCTGGGGCGATGGCTACCTGTCGCCGGGCGGCCCGGACGAAGTGGACCGCGTGGTCGAAGGCCTCTCGCTCAAGGGCAAGACGATCCTCGATCTCGGCTGCGGCGCCGGCGGCGTCACGCTGGATCTGGTCGCGCGCCATGGTGCGGCGCATGCGACCGGTTTCGATGTCGAGAGGCCGGTGATCGAGACGGCAAAGCGAAACGCGGCTGCGCAGGGTCTCCAAGACCGCGTGAGCTTCCTCCAGGCGCCGCCGGGACTGCTGCCTTTCACCGATGCTTCCTTCGACGTCGTCTTCTCGAAGGACGCACTGTTGCATGTCCGGGACAAGGATGCCCTGTTCGCCGAGATTTTCCGCGTGCTGAAGCCCGGCGGCGTCTTCGCCGCGTCGAACTGGATGATCTCGCACGACGGCGAGCCGTCTGCGGACATGAAGGCCTATCTCGCGGCGGAAGGCTTGTCCTTTGCCATGGCTTCGCCGGCGCGCTACGCCGAGGCGATGCGTCGTGCTGGCTTCCGCGACATCAGCGTCCGCGACCGCAACGCATGGTACCGGGATGTGGCGCGGGAGGAACTGGCGCGCCTGAAGGGGCCACTCTATCAAGCGCTCGCCGCCGCGGTCGGCGGGGGCTATGTCGACAAGAACATCCGGACCTGGGAGGCGATGCAGAAGGTGCTTGACAGTGGTGAGCACCGCCCCACTCATCTGCGCGGTTGGAAGCCGGTCGGATAGCCGGCAATGCTGGAGACCGTCACGCTCATGAAGAATGCAGAGGCCAGGGATGCCTTGCCCGAACCGGCACGAAAAGGAGAGGCCGAGAAGCGCGGCCGCAAGGCTTCGAAAGAAGTCAGGCAACTCCAGTTGATCGAGGCGACGATCGATTCACTGGCCAAGCGCGGCTATGCGGAAACGACGATGGCCGATGTGGCCGACGGCGCGGGCCTGTCCCGCGGCATCGTCAACTTCCATTTCGAAAGCAAGGAGAAGCTGCTCGTCGCCACGCTGCAATATATGTATGACGAGTATTCGGCGCATTGGCGCGCGGCCTTGCAGAAGGCAGGCGACGATCCGGCGCGGCAGCTGCAGGCGCTGGTGTGGGCCGACTTCGATCGCTCGATCTGCAACAAGCGCAAGCTCGCCGCCTGGTGCGCCTTCTGGGGCGAGGCCAAATCGCGGCCGACCTACCAGGCGCTGAGCAGCTCGCGCGACGCTTACTACCAGCAGGTGTTCATCGATCTCTGCGCGACGCTCAAGCAAAGCGGCGGCTATGCCTATGAGCCGCAGGTCATGGCGCTGGCGCTATCGGCCATGCTCGAGGGCCTGTGGCTGCGGTTGATGATGGGCACCCAGGACACCACGCGCGAGACCGCGCTGCAGGCCGCCAACGCGTTCCTGGCCGCGGCCTTTCCGAAACACTACGGTTAACGACGGCCCGGGGTTAGCAACAGCCGGCCAGCAAGACCGGCAAGACCAAAAGAGGATGGAACAGCATGAAGAAACTCAGCCGACGCTTGACACTTACTTTGGCGCTCGCCGGCGCGCTGGCATCTTCGGCGGCAGCGTTCGCCGTTGCCGCCGACAAGGACCTCATCGTGTTCGACTGGTCCGGCTATGAGGACCCCAGCTTCCACGGCAAATATGTCGAGAAGGACGGCGACTCGCCGACCTTCGCTTTCTTCGGCGATGAGGACGAGGCATTCGAGAAGATCCGCTCCGGCTTCAAGGCCGACCTCGGACATCCGTGTTCGCAAAGCGTGGTGAAGTGGCGCGAGGCGGGGCTGTTGCAGCCGCTCGACACCTCCAAGATCGCCGGCTGGAAGGATCTCAACCCCGGCATCATGGCGATGAAGGACCTTGCCACCACCCCCGACGGCAAAGCCTGGTTCATGCCTTGGGACTGGGGTGACACGCAGCTCACCTTCAACTCCGACAAGATCGCCGAGAAGGACGTGCAGTCGCTGAAGGCCTTCGCCGATCCCAAGTATAAGGGACGCGTCTCGATCGGCGACAATGTCGACGACGCCTATGCGCTGGCCAGCCTCGCCATCGGGCTGAAGGACTGGACAAAGATGACGGACGAGCAGTTCAAGCAGGCGTCCGATTTCCTGCGCCAGGTGCACAAGAACGTGCGCTCCTACTGGACCGACACCACCGACATCGTGCAGCTGCTCTCAGGCGGCGAGGTCGATCTCGCCTGGGCCTGGAACGACGCGGCGGTGCAATCACAGGCCGCCGGCGTGCCGATCAAGTCCAAGAAGGATACCGACGAGGGCATCTCGACATGGGTGTGCGGCTATGTGCTGTTCAAGGACGCGCCCGGCAACATTGACAAGGCCTATGATTATCTCAATGCCGTCAACGATCCGGAAGTCGCCAAGGTGCTGGTCAAGGACTGGGGCTACGGCCAAGCCAACGCCAAGGGCATGGCCGGTGTCGACCAGGCGGTGCTCAAGGAAAAGGGCTACGACAACGTGGAAAAATGGGTCGACAAGACGCTGTTCCAGCAGCCGCTGCCTTCCGAGCTCAAGCTGAAGATGATCGCCGAGTTCGAGAAGATCAAGGCCGGCTATTGAACAGCAAGATCGAAAGAACCGACGTTGCAATCGTCGGCGCCGGCTTCACCGGCCTGTCGGCCGCGCTCGAATTGAAGCGCGCCGGCATCGATTTCCTTGTCCTGGAAGCGCGCGGCCGCGTCGGCGGTCGTGTGGAAGGTGCGCGAAACGGGCTCGGCGAGCTGATCGACAGCGGCGGCCAGTTCCTGTGCGAGGACATGCCGGAGCTGATGGCGCTGGCCAGGGCGCGAGGCAAGACCTTCGTCAAAACCTTTGTCGATGGCGATTTCATCACCCATCCACCGATGTCGGTCGACCAGGCCGGACAGACCTATGTGACCGCGATGGCGATCCGCGACCGCATGAACTGGATCGAGCCTGACGATCCCGCGATCGCCGGGCTGACAGTCGCCTCCTGGCTCGAACGCCAGACCGATCCGGTAGATGCCAAAGCCGCCTTCCGCTCGATGATCGAGGGACTGTGGTGCCTGGCGCTGGAAAAGGTGCCGCTCTGGTACCTGATCGACAATGATCGCCGCATCACCAACGAAGTGCCGGAACTGCAATATTCTCTGCGCGAGACCATGCAGTCGCTGGCCGCGGACCTGGCGGGCGATCTCGGTGACCGGCTGCGGCTGAACGAGCCGGCCATTCGCATCGAGCGCGGGCCGTCAGGCGTTCGTGTCGTTGCCGGCAGCGGCGCCGTCGAGGCGCGCGAGGTCCTGCTCGCCCTGCCGCCAGCGACGGCCAACAGGCTCGACTTTCGGCCTGCCTTGTCAACGGCCTTAAAGAAGGCGCTTGGCGTCTGGGAAAGCGGCGCGGTGGTCAAGATCCTCGTCCGCTATGCCAGGCCGTTCTGGCGCGAGCGCGATCTGAGCGGCATGGTGATGTGGCGCGACATGCCGGGCCTGTTTGCCTGCGATGCCAGCAGGGACGCGGAGCATGCAGCGCTCGTCGTCTTCATCGGTGGGCCGCTGGCGCTGCGCTGCCGCAAGCTGGGTGCTGCGGCGTTGCGCGCCGAGGTCATTGCGAAGCTCGCGGATGCGCTCGGTCCGGACGCGGCCGATATTCTCGATTTCAGCCAGCGCGACTGGACGCATGACCGCTGGAGCGGCGGCGCCTATAGCGATCTCATCGTCGACGTGACGGCAAGAGATGCCGAGCGCACGATTCTTGCCGGCGCGCCGCCGATCCATTTTGCGTCGTCGGAAGTGTCGCCGTCCTTCCCCGCCTATGTCGAGGGCGCGATCGTGGCCGGGCACATCGCCGCCGGGAAGATTTTGGCGCGGCTTCAGTCCGCCATCGCCACCAGGGCCTCTGGGTCGTAGGCGAGACGGATCGGCGCGCCGACCGGAATGTCGTCGGCGCCGAAATCATTGGTCTCGGTCACCGAGAGCGGCTTTTCCAGCCCCGGGATCTCGACGATCAGATGCGTGATCTCGCCGAAATAGTGGCGCTCGACCACCTTGCCGGCGACCTCGAACTTGGCCGTCGCATTGTCCCAGAGCACGCGCAGCCGCTCCGGCCGGATACCGAGCGTCGCCGCGCCGCCGTTGCGGACGAAGGCCTTCGGCTTGTCGGTCCTCACACGCCCGAAGCCAAGCGTGTCGACAACCAAGGACGCGCCGTTCTCCTCGACGATCTCGGCCTTGACGAAATTCATGCCGCCGAGGAAGTCGGCGACCTGGCGGTTGACCGGGCGCTGGTAGATTTCCTTGGGCGAGGCGACCTGCGCGACACGGCCGCCGAACATCACGGCGATGCGGTCCGACATGGCCAAAGCCTCGTACTGGTCGTGCGTGACCAGCACGAAGGTGATGCCTACCGCCTGCTGCAGCCGGCGCAACTCGACCTGCATCTGCTCGCGCAGCTTCTTGTCGAGAGCCGATAGCGGCTCGTCGAGCAGCAGCACCTTGGGACGCATGACCAGCGCGCGGGCCAGCGCCACGCGCTGACGCTGGCCGCCGGAGAGTTCGGTGGCGCGGCGCTTGCCAAGGCCGGTCAGCGACACCTGCGCCAGCGCCTCCTCGACGCGGCGCTTTTCTTCGCCGCCCTGCAGTTTCAGCCGCTTCAGCCCGTAGGCGACGTTCTGCTCGACATTGAGATGCGGAAAGATCGCGTAGCTCTGGAAGACCATGTTGGTCGGACGCCGGTTGGCGGGAATGCCGTCCATCGGCTGGCCGTCGACGGCGATCGAGCCGCTGGTCGGCGTATCGAAGCCGGCGATCATGCGCAAAAGCGTGGTCTTGCCGCAGCCGGACGGGCCGAGCAGCGAGAAGAACTCGCCCTCCCTGATCACGAGCGATGCATTATCCAACGCCTTGAACGCGCCGTAGCTGCGCGTGACGTCGCGGATCTCGATCATGGCGCGATCGGACATCGTTCGCTCGGATTGGACCCGCTCAAGCATAGAGGCCTCCCTCGTTCTGGGTGCGTCTCGCCGCGCGGCGGCGCAGGATCTCGGCAACGGTCATCAGCACGAAGGACGCCGCCAACAACAAGGTACCGAGCGCCAGCACGCCGGGGAGCTTGGCCGCGAAGCGCAGCTGTCCCCAGATGTAGATCGGCAGCGTCGCCTCGGTGCCGGTGAGGAAGAAGGCGATGATGAACTCGTCGAGCGAGATGGTGAAGCAGACCAGCAGGCTGGAGATGATCGCCGGCGCCACCATCGGCAGCGTCACGCGCCGGAAGGTGCCGAAGGCGCTTTCGCCGAGATCGGCGGAGGCTTCCTCGAGGCTGCGGTCGAAGCCTTCGAAGCCGGAGGTCAGCACCGTCATCGAATAGGGAATGCAGACCAGCACATGCCCAAGCACGACCGTGAACAGCGACAGGCTCAAGCCCAGTTGCAGCATCACCAGGAGCATCGAGATGGCAACGATGACCTCGGGCAGCACCAGCGGGGCCATGATCAGCCCGTTGACGGTGCGGCGGCCGGGATAGCGGTAGCGGGTGATCGAACGGGCAGCGAGAATGCCGAACACGGTCGACAGGATAGCGGCCGAGGCGCCGACAACCAAGCTGTTCCAGGTTGCGTCGATCAGCGCCGGCGTGCGCGGCAGGTCCTGGTACCAATGCAGCGTGACGCCTGAGAGCGGGAATTTCGGCGTCGCCGCGGTGTTGATCGAGAAGATCGGCAGGAAGATCACCGGCAGATAAAGGAAGAGGATGTAGAGCGCGGCGTAGCTCGACAGCCAGCTTGGCAGGTAACGTCTGATCGCCGTCATCGCGCCAGCCTCTGCAACGCGCGGATGACCAGCACCGCGGCGCCGGCCATCAGCGAGACGATGACCATGGTGGTGACGGAGAGTGCTGCGCCGAGCGGCCAGTTCGACGCCTTGCCGAATTGCGCCTGGATGGCGTTGGCGATCATGACGCCGTCTTTGCCGCCGACCAGCTTCGGCGTGACGTAGTCGCCGACGGTCGGGATCATGACGATCAGCGCCGCTGAGATGACGCCTGGCGCCGACAGCGGCAAGGTCACGCGCAGAAAGGAGCGCAGCGGCCCGTCGCCGAGGTCGGTCGCCGCTTCGACCAGGGTGCGGTCGACCTTCTCCAGCGAAACGAAGATCGGCAGGATGGCGAAGGTCGCCCAGGCGTGAGTCAGCGTGATGATGACGGCGCTGGAATTGTAGAGCAGCGCAGTCGACGGCTCGTCGATGATGCCGAGGCCCATCAGGCCGGAATTGAGCACGCCGTTGTAGCCGAGGATCACCTTCCACGACATCACGCGCAGCAGGTAGCTGGTCCAGAACGGGATGGTGATGAGGAACAGCCAGAGGCTCTTCTGGCGGCCGCCATGGAAGGAAATGAAATAGGCGATCGGATAGGCGAGCAGCACGGTGAGCAGGCTGACCGTCAGCGAGATGTAGAGCGAGCGCCAGAGCAGGTCGCGGTAGATCGGCTCGGTCAGCGCGATCCGATAATTCTCCAGCGTGAATGTGTGGTCGATGGTCAGGTAGTCCTGCGTCCAGAAGGAATGGGCTATAACAACCAGGATCGGCAGGACGAGAAGGATGAGCGCGTAAAGGAAAGTCGGGCTGATCAGCGCAATGCCCTGGACGGCTTCCGACTGCAGAAGGGCACCTCGTCTGGCTCTCGCCATGCGCAGCGGGGGCGACCCTTCCGCGGCGGCCGTCATTGCAGCGCTCCGGGCGTGATTGCAGTTGCCGGCTCGGACTGTCCCGCCATACGGCCTTCCCATTGATCGGCGCCGACTGCCTGTTCCCAATTTATGTGCCCGGAGCGATCACTCCAGACTTGCCGGCTTTCTTTCATCATGAGCGCATCCGCCGATTGAAATCAAGCGCTATTTCTGCAATATTGATTGAATGGACATTCAAAATGAAGTGACGAAAAGCCGAATTTCCATGGCTTTCCGCTTCGTTTCATGTCTCTGGAAATCACCGCAACGGACCATGCGAGGCTAAGATGGCGGCTGCACGAGAGATCAAGGCGAGGGAAGTTGTCGAGCCCGGGGACGACGATGCGGTCGAGCTGGCCAAGCGCCATCTGGTCCAGCCCTGGCCCTATGCCGGTTCGGTCGGCGCCGAGGCACGGGCGCTGATCGGCGAGGGCGAGGACATTTACATCACCGACGCATCCGGCAAGCGGCTGATCGACGGTCCGGCCGGCATGTGGTGCATCAATGTCGGGCACCGCCGCGAGGAACTGGCAAGGGTGATGTACGACCAGGCGATGGCGCTGTCCTACAACACGCCTTGGTATACAATGAATGCGCCCTCAGCCGAGCTTGCGAGACGCATCGCCGATGCCGCTCCCGGCGATCTCAGTCACACCTTCTTCACCACCGGCGGCTCGTCGGCGGTGGAGACCGCACTGCGCTTCATGCAATTCTACAACAATGTGCGCGGCAGGCCGGAGAAGAAGCTGATCCTCAGCCGCGGCGGCGCCTATCACGGCTCGACCTACCTGTCGGCTTCGCTCAACGGCCGCCCGCGCGACCGGCACTGGATGGATGGTGCCGACGAGCTGGTGATCAAGCTCTCCTCGCCCGATCCGTTCCGACGGCCGAAGGAGATGAGCATCGACGCCTTCACCGATTTCCTCGTCGACGAATTCCGCGACACGGTCGCGCGCGTCGGCGCCGGTCGCATCGGCGCCTTTGTCGGCGAACCGGTGCAAGCTTCGGGCGGCGTCGTCGTGCCGCCGGACGGATACCTGAAGCGCATCCGTGAGATCTGCCGCGAGAACGACATCCTCTATGTCTCGGACGAGGTGGTGACCGGCTTCGGACGGCTCGGCCATGTCTTTGCCTCGGGCGAGGTGTTCGGCCTCGACCCGGACATGATCACCTTCGCCAAGGGGGTTACCTCGGGGTATTTCCCGCTTGGCGGCGTGATCATCTCGGAGCGGCTGCTGGAGAAACTGCGCCGCTCCAACCATCCCGATGCGCTGTTTGGCCATGGCCTCACCTACACCAGCCATCCGATCGGCTGCGCCGTCGCGCTGAAGAACCTCGATCTTTTGGAAGAGGGCGTGCTTCAGCATGCGCGCGAGATCGCGCCCTATTTCCAGGCGCGCCTGAAAACGCTCGAGGAACTGCCGCTGGTCGGCGAGGTACGCGGCGCCGGCCTGATGGCTTGCGTCGAATGCGTCGCCGACCGCGAGAGCAAGGATCCGCTGCAGCTCGACAAGGATGTGGGAAAGCGTATCGACGCGCATTGCCATGAGCTCGGTCTCTTGGTGCGGCCGCTGATCAACATGTGCGTGATGTCGCCGCCGCTCATCATCAGCCGCGAGCAGATCGACGACATGGTCGCGATCCTGCGCGAAGGCATCTCGCGCACGATGGATGATCTGAGGAAGGAAGGCGTCTGGCGGGGGTGAGAGAGCGCCCCTCTCCCCGTTCTACGGGGAGTGTAGCCGGCGGGTGAGGGGCAGCGCCAGCTTGCGAGATTTAGTTCAGACGCTCCCTGAGGTTCGGGAGCCAGAGCCAATTGTGAGGCGCTTGCACTGCCCGCCCTTCGGGCACCTTCTCCCCGTGTAACAGGGAGAAGGGAAGACGCTCACCCCTTCGACCGCAGCGCGTCGTTCAATCCCCACATGTCCTTTTCCTCCGGTGCGGTCTCCAAGTTCAGCACCGGCACCTGCCTGCGCAGATGGTCGTGGTGGGTGCGCACGCCATATTCGAGGTCGGAGAGGTAGAAGCCCCCGAACGCCTCGGAGAGCATGGATTCGTTCGACCAGACGGAGAGCTGGACATCCTCGTTCATGGTGTCGCGGTCGATGCGGTAGGCAAGGTAGCGCGCCGCCGCCTGCTCCCGCGTCTCGTCCTTGTAGCGATAGATCGCGCCGCGCAGCAGCGTCTCGCCGGTGGACAGCGGGAACTCCTGATAGAACTGCACCGATTCCGGCATGATCGACAGCGCGTTGTTGGGGAAGATGCCGTAATAGATCCAGGCTTTGCGCAGATGCTCCGGCAGGTGCGTCGGCTCGGGCGCTATTTTGATGTACTGGTTGACGCTCCAGCGCCGCCCGGCATGCGGGTTGTAGGTGGCGAAGGACCGCGACACGCCGTTGACGAAGGGTTCGTCGAAATAGGTCGCGCCGTAGAGGTCCTGCAGCGCCGGATGCGCCATGGCGACGTGATAGCCCTCATTGTCGACGTCGCGCACCGATTTCCAGTTGACCGGTGATTTCTGGGTCCAGATGCCCAGGCACGGCACCATGTCGGCAACATTGTAATGGGCGATCTCCGCCTCGATCGGCTTCAAGAGTTCAGCCACGGAAGGCTGCGGGCCACCGTTGCGGAAGCGGATGAAGATGAAGCCCATCCAGACTTCGAGATCGAGCGGCATCAGCCCGAACTCGGTCTTGTCGAGTTCCGGGAAGGAGCGCGGACGGGCAGCCCCCCGCAGCGTGCCGTCGAGATTGTAGACCCAGCCGTGGAACGGGCAGATCAGCGCGTTCTTGCAGGTGCCCTGGCTGTCGGCGACGACGCGGCTGCCCCGATGACGGCACATGTTGTTGAAGGCACGCACGACGCCGTCCTTGCCGCGCACGATCAGCGCCCGCTCGCCGATGACGTCCATCGTCAGATAGTCGCCCGGATTTGGCACGTCGGAGACATGGCCGGCGATCTGCCAGTGATTGCGGAAGACGTATTCCTTCTCAAGCTCGAGAAGGGCGTTGGAGTGGTAACTCCACCCCGGCAAACCCCGCCGGTCCCAATCGTTGGGGATCGCCACGTCTCGCAGGTGCGGGTTCATGAAAATGCTCTCGTTTTGTTGAATGCTCGTTCAATAAAAACACATTTTGCGTTAAAATGCAATGGCTTGTGAAAGTATGGAAATTTCATGCCGACCGGCTTGCAGCCATCCGAGCCGAGAAAATCCCGGAAAATCCGAGCCTTAACCAGGAGTGCAAAACGGCGGTTCCAGCTTCGGATCCGCAGTTTGTGAGGGCACCGTTTCGACGCGCTTCGCGTATCGGACGATCGCGACAGCCATGCCAATTCTGCGCCTGTGTGAGGTCGCTTACAGTCCGCCGCATCCGACAGGAGCAAAAGGAACAGAAGCGATCCCCGTTTCAGTCCTGTTACATGGGCCATCCCGCCCTATCATCCGGCTGTTACGTGGTGCGGTTAAGTTCGTTTCAAGGAAAAAGAAAGATAACGAAGGGAACAGCCGATGTTTGCCAAAGTCCGGATCGCCGATGCCAGCCGCCGCTCTTACGGTCCCGAGCGCAATGATCGCCGTCCGAAGCTGGCGTTGCGCCAGCGCGCCAGCGACCATCCGATGACGATGTTCATGCTGCTGGGCGTTGCCGCCTTCGCCAGCATGGTGCTTGCGCCAGCCGCGGGTCCCGCTTTCGCCTCGATCAATCCTCCGGCCAATGTCGTGGAGGGCGCGCCGACGACGCTCAAAACCGCGCGCCTGCCGCAGTCGCAAGTCGAATTCGCCTGCAAAGGGCAGAGCTGGGGCGCCGAGAACGCCGAATGCCTGCGTGCCATTGCCGAGCAGTCCGGTCAGCACCGGGCCCGAGCTGTGCGTATGATCGCCAATGCCGCGCCGCTGACCGACACCCCGAACGTGTTTTAGGCTCCCCTGAGCGCACCCTCCGCGCTCCAGTCAGGCTCCCGCCGCAAAGTCGGTCGGGAGCCTCTTTTTTCGAATCCGACGATATCCAGGTGAAGCCGCAGAGGGAGCAATTTCAGATGTCGGCGCCGTTGTCGGCCGCCGCGACATCGGCAACGGTCGCAAGGATGCCGCGGACGTCGAGCGTCGAGAAGGGCTTCTCCAGGATCTGCGGCCGCTGCTGCGGCGGCAGTGCCTCAATCTCGGCCTTGGCGCCGATGAGGTCGCCGGTGACCAGCACGAAACGCTGCGCCAGCCCCGGCCGTTCGGCCAGCAATTCACGGTAGATCGAGATGCCGCTGGTGCCCGGCATGCGCAGATCGGAAAACACGATGTCCGGCGGCATGTGCCCGCTCAGAACCTCGCCGGCGGACGTCCAGCTTGGCACGAGACGCGACTTGAGCCCCATGAGCTCCAATATGTCGGACAGCGAAGCGGCGACGTCGGGCTCGTCGTCGATGATCAGCGCATGGCGCAACCCGCTCGACCGCGCCGGACCCTCGCCGGCCTTTGCCGCATTGCCGGCAATCGCCGGCAACTGGACGACGAAGCGCGCGCCGTGCGGCTGCACCTCTTCGAACCAGATGTTGCCGTTGTGGCGCTCGACGATCGATTTCGAGATCGACAGGCCGATGCCGGTACCGACGCCGACCGGCTTGGTGGTGAAGTAGGATTCGAAGATGCGTGAGCGGATCGCATCGGGAATGCCGGGTCCGTTGTCCTCGACCGAGAAGCCCGGATTGCCGCGCTCGCTGCGAAAGGTCCGCACCTTGATGCGCCGCTCGCCGGTGAAGCCGGCAAGCGCATGCTGGCTGTTGATGAGGAAGTTGGCCGCGACCTGCGTGACATGGTCGGCGTCGGCCATGGCGAGCAGCGGGCCGTTGGCGAAGTCGGTGTCGATGATGATGCCGCTGGAGCGCGCACCATAGGCGGTCACTTCGAGCGCCGAGCGCATCACCTGGTTGAGGTCGGTTTCGGCCTGCTCGGTCGGATGCAGGCGCACCATCGACAGGAAGCTCTTGACGATGCGCCCGCAGCGTTCGGCGGCCGCGCGCACCTTTTCGGCGCGCACCTTGGTCTGCGGGTCGGCCGCGAATTCATGCAGCAGCGTCGATTGTGCGACCACAACCGCCAGCGGGTTGTTGAGCTCATGCGAGACGCCGGCGAGCAGCGAGCCCATTGCCGCCATCTTCTCATTCTGGTGCAGCTTCTCGCGCTGGCGGTTGATCTCTTCTTCGGCGTGCAGCTTCTCGCGCAGGTCGCGGATCGAGCCGAAGATGAGCCGGCGGTCGGCAACCCTCATCTCCGTCGCGGTCAGCTCGATCGGAAAGATCTCGCCGGCCGCGTTCTGGGTCACTGTCTCCAGCCGCTGGCCAACCATCGGCGCGCCCCGTCCGGCCATGTACTCGGCGCCCGACGAATAACCCTTGCGGTAATAGTGCGGCACGATCGTGTCGATCAGATCCTTGCCGAGGATGTCGCTGCGCTTGAAGCCGAACATCTTCTCGGCGGCCGGATTGAATTCGATGATGGAGCCGGCCTCGTCGATGACGATGATGGCGTCGAGCGAAGCCTGCAGCATGGTGCGGCGGATAACCTCGCTGGCATGCGCCTCTGAGGGCGAGCGCTCGATGGCGTCGCCGATGGCGAGCGCGATGATGTGAAGCGTCGCCTCCTCTTCATCCGTCCATTCGCGTTCGGCCGCGCAGTCATTGACCGCCAGAGTGCCCCAGAGATGGCCGTGGGCGAAGACCGACACCGAAATGAAGGATTTTATGTTCTGCTTCTCGAAGTCGGCCCGCAGGAAACCATCGAGGTCGCGCGTGTGGCCAGCGAAGACCTTGCCCTGGCGCTCATCCTCCTGCAACTGCTCCAGCAGCGGATCGGAGTTGATGATCGACTGCATGATCACGGTAGGCGATGCGAGCTCGCCGCCAAAAGCAGGGTCGATCCAATAGGAAGCCACGGACTGGGCAAAGCCCTCGCCCGGCAACTCGCGCAAACGGAAGAGAATGCCGCGCTGACAGTCCAACGAACGGCACAGTGCCTCCAGTATGCTGTCCATCTCGCGCTGCCAGTCGCCCGCTTCGCGCAAGCGGCGAACGACATGGACGGCCGCCATCGCGGCGCCCTGGCGGGAGCCGTGCATCTCTGTCCGTGCGGCCTCAGCTGTCATCGTCGAACGTCATCTCCGGGCCATACCGGTAAACCATGAAATCCAGCACACAAGCCCGAAAATCGACAACGGTTTTCTGGGGGCATGCCGCCGGACCGGAATGCTACAGCGTCGATTGCGTATCCGGAAGGTGCGCGGCGCCGGAGTCAGTTGCCGTCGCCAGCCGGCAGCGAGAAGATGTAGCCTTCCCCGCGAACCGTGCGCAGGAATTTCGGATTGGCGGGGTCCGCCTCGATCTTCTTCCTCAGACGCATGATGCGGATGTCGACAGCGCGCGACGATTCCGGGTCTTCCACGAAGCCGATCGCCTCCGAGATCGCCGCCCGCGTCAGAAGCCGGTTGGCGCGGGTGAGGAAAACTTCCAGCACGTCGAACTCGCTCTTGGCCATCTCGATGACCGCGCCATTGGCGCCGGTCACCAGCCTGCCGTCGAAATCGGCCTGGAAGCTGCCGAAATTCATGAAGCGGCGCGTGCCGGCCTCGGTCTTCGCGGCCTGGGGGGCAACCGGCTGCGGCACGCGGCGCAGCACACTGCGGACCCTCGCCAGCACTTCGCGCAACTCATAGGGCTTGACGATGTAGTCGTCGGCGCCGAGCTCCAGGCCGACGATGCGGTCGAGCGCGGTGCCGGCGGCGGTGGCGTAGATGATGCCGATCTGCGTCTTGGAACGCAGCCAGCGGCCGAGCGACAGGCCGTCCTCGCCGGGCATGGCGATGTCGAGGATGGCGAGGTGGAAGGGTTGCGCCTCGAGCAGGCTGCGCGCCGCCGCGGCATTCTCGGCCGTGGCAACGTCATAGCCGCTGGCGCCGAGATACTCGGCCACCGCTTCCCTCAGATCCGGCTCGTCCTCGACGACAATGATGCGCGCCTTCACAATGGTCTCGCTCCCGCTTTCAGCGGAAAGTAGATTGGGTATAAACATGATGTCCAGCGCTCATCTCGAGTTGTCTGTGGCGGAGTGGAGAAAATGGCAGCACGATCCGTCGTCGCGCTTGTGTCCGTTGCCGAAGTGGTGGCCGGCGACCTGGCCGACCATCTCGAGCGTCGGGGGCACGACGTGCGTCAGGCGCGCCAGCCCTGGGAGGCGGAGTCGCTGCTTTCGGCAGGCGGCATCGACGTCGTGGTCGTCGGTGACGACGTGACCCAGGCGGAGGGGCGCGAACTGCTCAAGCGCTATAGTAGCCAAGGCGGGGGCGGCGAGGGTGGCTGCGACTTCATCCTGATCTGCCGGCCCGCCGATCTCGTCGACAAGGTGCTGGCGCTGGAGCTCGGCGCTGCCGACGTGATCGAAAGCCCGCTCAATGTGCGCGAGCTGGCGGCGCGCATCGGCCGCCTGCTGACGCGGCGCGGCCGCAACCCCCAGGAACTGATCGTGCTGGAGAATGCGACCGTCGACTTGAGG